>CAZHLC010000885.1:0-2074 GCA_964532545.1 uncultured Leptospiraceae bacterium
GTGATGCGGCCCCCTTATTGGCCTGGGGTATACTGGCCATATTTCTGCCCTTTCACATAGTCTGGGTCTATTGGCGCTGGCGTATAAACGACCTGTGATATAATTTAACAGATGGTTCGCGACAAACAGGTTGGTAAAATCGTTGCCAATCTGTCTCTTTTTTACAACACCGCCCCATTATGCTGCGCTACAAGGCCGATTTGCGCACTTTGGCCATGGTGACGCTTTTTTTTGGGATGGCCGCCGGCGGGTGGCTTCTATATGATCGCTTACCGATCTGGGCTATTGCGCCCTGGGTTATTATAACTGCCTTCGTCTCTTTTTTCTGCGCAGTGATTGTACATAATACCATTCACTGCCCTATCTTCAAATCGCGTAACATGAACCGATTTTTTCAGGTCATTCTATCTTTTACTTACGGCCATTCAGTAAGCGCCTACGTGCCGGGGCATAACTATTCTCACCATAAGTATTTGCAGAGCAAAAAAGACGTTATGCGCACCTACAAGGCCCGCTTTCGCTGGAATTTTCTCAATCAGGCCCTGTTCTTTTTTATCATGTCGGGTGATCTTCTACGAGATGAAGTGCGCTTTGCCAAAGTACTGTGGAAGACCAATCGCAAATGGGTCTATGGCTATCTGTTTGAACTGGCCCTGGTAATCGGGGTGAAAGTGACTCTGTTGATTCTTGACCCCATTAAAGCCATTCTCTTTGTCTGGTTGCCACACCAGTATGCTGTCTGGGGCATCGTGAGCACCAACTACTGGCAGCACGAAGGCTGCGATGTGACCCACCGCTATAATCACTCACGCAATTTTACCGGCAAGTTTCTGAACTTTGTGGCCTTTAACAATGGCTACCATGGCATGCACCATGAAAAACCCGGGCTGCACTGGTCGCTGCTGCCGACTGCCCATGAGAAAGAGCTGGCCCCCCACCTGCACCCCAATCTTAATCAGAAGTCGCTGCTTAAGTATCTCTGGCGCTCTTGCGTCTACCCCGGCAAACGGGTTGATTATCTCGGTAACCCCCCAGTGCTGCCGCCCCGAGACAAAGATGAAGACTGGGTGCAAGAAGCCTCGGGTGCTCTTGATCTATCTCAGCTGGGCGCAGCCGAAAGTTAGTCACTTACATTATCAGAGGCATATTTACGCCCTTGGTAGAGCCAGCCGATTAAAATTGAAAAGGCTTTACAGACACTTTTATTTTTTTCTGCTGCCAGAGTGAGCCGCCTCGATTATCAAAAGATGCGCGATGAAATCAAAGATGGTGATATTCTTCTCTATCGCGGTGAACGTTTTGGTTCTAAGATCATTAGAGCCGTTACACGCTCTGAGTATTCACATGCAGGCATCGTAGCCTGGTGGCATGGCCGCCTGATGGTGCTTGAGGCCATGTCAAAGGGCGTGCGGGCCATGCCCATCTCAAAGAATATACGCACCTATAAGGGCAAGGTTGTCTGGTACCGGGTAAAAGAGCCTGTCAAAGCAGAGCAGCGCGAAGCCATGCTTAACTATGCCAAAAAAGAGCTGGGTAAAGACTATGGCCGCCTTAAAATGATTCTGCTGGGGGCCTGGTTAATATTCAAACTCGACACCATTCAACGACGCCTGCTCAACCGCAGAAATAAACTCTACTGCTCTGAGTATGTATCACTGGTTTACAAGGCTGCTGGCATCGACCTTGAGCCTGAGATACATGATCTGCTGATGACCCCACAAGATATTGCCAACTCTCCCCTGGTTGAATGTATGGGTTCTTTTACCAAAGAGTCTCTGAATTAAACCATTGACGCAATGGGCTATGGCCCCACAGGCTCACCTGTGATCTTAGTTTACTATCTCAGATACTGGCTGCACTACTTCTCAATTTTTTTCATTACTGCCCTGGTTTTTCTTCCTTCGGTAATTTTTTTTCGCAGAGCCTTCATTCAACAATACTTCGGTATTGCCTATTCGCGGGTCATGTCGTTTTTGCTGAGGCTCAAAGTAGAAGTCGAGGGCAGAGAAAACCTGCCGTATGAACCGGCTGTTTTTGTAATGAACCACCAATCGAGCCTTGATATGCTGCCCTT
>CAZHLC010000886.1:0-2073 GCA_964532545.1 uncultured Leptospiraceae bacterium
ACAGAAATTTTCTTCTGTGGTGTTTTCTAATTTCCAGCTTTCTTTAAAGGGTTGTGGTTTAGCCCCCTGCCTGACAGTGCGCAGATAATTTATAAAGACCGGCGAACCGAGGCTGCCCCCTGAGCGACCCTGGCCAAGGCTGGTATTCTCATCGTTGCCCAGCCAGATTACACTGACCTCATCGATAGTATTACCCAGAAACCAGGCGTCTTTAAAATTCTGGGTGGTGCCGGTTTTGCCGGCGATATCATAGGGCAGATACTTGCTGTCTTTCTGTCGTAGGTTGCCAACCCAGCCAGCGGTGCCCTCTGGTTCGAAGGTACCCTTCATCATGGTCAGGGTAATATAGGCAGCAATGGGGTCTAAAATGGTAGCCTCGGGTGGGGGCTCGTCTTCTTCCCACAGAATTTTGCCCAGGTGATCTTCAACCCGCAGCAGGTCTCGCGGGCGCACCCGGCGCCCCTGATTCACCAGGGTAGCGTACATTTTGGCCACTTCATAGGGAGAAAACTCAATATCACCGAGGGCTAGGCCCAGCTGCTTTTTTGCCCGTTTGTTAAACTGGGCCAGGGGCACATCAAGAGCATCGGCCAGAGTCTGGCGAAAGGTATCAATACCAACCTCACGCAGCACCCGCAATGCAGGAATATTACGGCTTTTCATCAGCGCTGTGCGCGCCGTGATCTTACCCAGAAACTTGTTATCATAGTTTTTATAGGTTTTATTGGCAATAGTGAGCGGAGTATCTTCAACGAGGGTTGCCGGTGTAATCAGCTTCTGCGAAAGAGCCGTGTAGTAGACCAGAGGTTTGAGAATTGAACCAACCTGACGTCTGGCCTTGAGACTGCGATTAAACTGGTTCTGTGAAGAAAACTCATGACCGCCCACCATGGTCAGAATATAACCTGTTTTGGGTTCAATTGAAATAAAGGCACCATTGGTGGCGATCTTAGCGCGCTCAAGTTCGGCGGCCCGGCGCTCACTGGCCTCATCTTTTTTCTTACGTAATCTTGCGATCTGCTCATCATAATACTGGCGCTGCTTTTCAACGCTGACCGACAGAATTGAGCGGGCGGCCAGCTGGCGGCGGTAATCAAGGGTGGTATAGATCTGCAGGCCGCCCCTGGTGATGACTTCTTGACTGAACTTGCGCAGCAGCTTCTGCCTTATATGATCAAGAAAGTAGGGTGCCAGATTAATGCGGTAAGCCCGGTCAGGAAAATTTCCGATGGTGGCAACCACGTTGCCCCCTTTGTTCTGCACCTGCCATTCGGTTTTAAACTGGGTAAGTATCTTGTCTGCATTGGTGCGCAGGTAACGCATTTCTTTCATGGCCTCAAGCACCAGAGCCTGGCGCCGCATGGCCTGTTTCAGGTTATTTATGGGTGAAAAGTTTTTAGGGTTAGGCAATAAACCAATAAGCATGGCTGCCTCACCCTTACTGATTTTTTCAGCCGATTTGCCAAAATAAAACTGTGCGGCTGACTCGGCCCCATAGTTACCATGACCCATATAAACCAGATTGAGATACATCTCGAGAATCTCACGTTTGGTGTAGTGGTTTTCAACTTCGCGGGTGCAGAAATATTCAAAAACCTTTCTTTTGAGAGTACGCGCCTGATCAGTAAAAAGAACCTTTGAGAGTTGCTGGGTAATGGTCGAACCACCCTGGTGTATTCGCAGTGAGAGCAGGTTCATCACAAAGGCCCTGAAAATTGCCAGATAATCTACGCCTTCATGCCCATAAAACTCGCGGTCTTCAGACGCAATCAGGGCCTTGCTGAGAAAGGGGGGCAGCTTCTCAAGATTGATCAGGGTACGGCGTTCGGCATAGAACTCGCCAATGAGTTTTGAATTGCGGTCATAAATTCGTGAGGGTATGGCAACAGCCCCTACCTTTACTTCGCCGGCCCGCTCTTCAGCCGGCAGGGGTTTGCGTAAATAATCAAGCTGCTTTTTATAGGCCTCAAGCTTATTGAGAATGCCGTCTTGTTGCCCGCTCCAGCTTATATATATGCTGAAGAAATAAATAAAAAGAAAAAGAATTATCGAAAGAGGCACCAGCCAGCTGAG
>CAZHLC010000887.1:0-2065 GCA_964532545.1 uncultured Leptospiraceae bacterium
GGCCCTTGTGGGGCGAACACCCGAGCTGCTTTATTCGCGTTCAGGTCACGAATTCGAAACTGAGGCCATTGCGGGCACCCGTGAGCGCAATGATAACAGCACTCTTTTAAACGATTCAGATAAAGACAAAACTGAACACAGCCTGGTTGTGCAGAGTATTGAAGATGTTATGAAAGATATCTGTGAAAGCTTTGTGAGCAGTCAGGGTAACCAGGTGCTTAAACTAGACCACATTGAACATCTTTACAAATCATTCAAGGGGCGCCTGAAGAGCGGTATCAGCGATGCTGACTTGTTGAACATTCTGCACCCATCACCTGCGCTGGGCGGGTACCCGGCCAAGGGGGCGACTTTGCAGCTGGCTGAGCTTGAACCCGAGGGGCGCGGTTGGTTTGGCGCACCGGTCGGATGGTTTGATCGTGATCACGCTGAATTTGTGGTCGCAATCAGGTCAGGGCTGGTTCATAAAGAAAACCTTACGCTTTTTTCTGGTGCAGGCCTTGTGAAAGACTCTGTTGCTGAAAAAGAATGGCAAGAATTAAACGCTAAACTGCATACCTTTCTTTCTTTATTCTCGCTAGATGCTGCAAAACTTTGCTAACCTGAACACGCTCTGGGGCTTTCTTATTATTGAAGAGCTAAAGCGGCACAAGGTTGACTGCTTCGTCGTCTGCCCCGGTTCACGTTCAACACCTCTTGCTCTCGCGGTGGCCGAAAACGCGCCCGAGCTGGCCCACGTACATTATGATGAAAGAGCGGCTGCGTTCTTTGCTCTGGGGCATGCTAAAGCAACGGGCCGCGGTGCCTGTGTGATCACCACCTCGGGTACAGCCGTAGCCAATCTTTTGCCGGCTGTAGTCGAAGCAGCCCAGAGCAATATTTCTCTGTTAGTGTTGAGCGCAGATCGCCCTGCAGAGCTGATAGACTGTGGGGCCAATCAGGCGATCAAACAGAACAGAATCTTTGGTGATTATACCGCCTGGTTTGCAGACATTCCTGAACCAACTGATGAGATTGAGGCAAACTTAGTATTGACCACTGTTGGCCAGGCTGTAAAAGAATTAAAAAACGGGCCAGTACATCTCAATGTACATTTTCGAGAGCCGCTGGTTCCTGATCAACAGGCCTATGAGCTTCGTGGCAATCACAGATTAACGACATGGGCAGCCGGTGATAGTCCTTATACTTCTTTTGCTGAAACTATTACCTCTTCGGCAGAGTTGGCTGCGGTAGCTGATCTGATTAAAGGGGCAAAGAAAGGCGTTTTACTGATTGGTTGCCTGGCAGATCGGGCCCAGGCCCATAAGTGCCTTGCGCTAATCGAAGAATGTTCATGGCCAGTTTTTGTCGACCCAGCCTCGCAGCTTTGCGGGCAGAGCGGGGTCATTGCACACCATGATATGGTAATGCGGCAACTACTTGATAATAATCATATACCAGATCTGGTTATTCAAATAGGTCGGCCCATGGTTGCCAAGCAGGCAGTGAGACTTTCTGCGCTGGCCGAGCGCTTTGTGCTGATTAACGAAAGCGCTAAGCGCCAAGATGCCGCCCATGTTTTAGATCTTCACATAGAGACTAATATTGCCGCTCTACCGGCTGGGCTGTTGCAAGAGGCACAGCCAAGCGCACTGCGAAAACCGGCAGAAAAGATCTCAGAGTACATTGCGCAAAAGCTCAGTGCAACAGATTTCAATGGGGCAGCCATTGTGCGTACTATTGCAGCAGGGCTGCGGCCCGACGAAGACCTCTTTTTGGCTTCAAGCCTGTCGGTGCGTGAATATGACTGGTTTGTGAATTCGTCGGCTGAGGGTATGGTAATGGCCAATAGAGGGGCCAGTGGTATCGATGGCACCATTGCTACAGCCTGTGGGGTGGCCGCAGGTAATGGCCGGCGGGTCTGTGTTTATCTGGGTGATTTAGCCTTTCTACATGACGTGAATTCACTGAGTCTGGTAAAAGATCACGATGTTCTACTGATTGTGAATAACAATAATGGCGGGGGTATTTTCTCTTTGTTACCCGTTCATAAGCAGGCACAGGCTTTTGAAAAGTTTTTTGCCAC
>CAZHLC010000888.1:0-2060 GCA_964532545.1 uncultured Leptospiraceae bacterium
CCCTGAACCGCCCATTCCGGCCATTGGTGAAGGTCTCAAGGGGCTCGGTTATGCGAATATTCGTAAAGAATCAACGGGTATTAACCGTACGCTGCCGCTGGTCATAAAATGGAAGAACCAGATGTACCCCTCAATTGACTTGATTATGGCCTGCCGCTACTATGGTATTGATGTAGCCACCCAGGTCGAAGTCAAAATGGGTGAATATGTAAAGCTATTAGATATTCCTGAGAAGAAAATCAAGATTGGCCCCCTGGGTGAAGACCGCGACTTGATGGATAAGCCAACCCCCGACCGTACCATCACCATACCCATCGATGAAGAGGGTTTTATGGCCATTAATTTTATTGGTGGCCCCTGGTCTTACCCGTCACAGTCGTTTAAAGATATTGCCTCGGCCGAAACCGGCGAGTTCGGCGGCGAGAATGACCCCTTTGCCAATATGGTGCTCATGGTAGCTATGTACTATGCCACGGGTGTGGGTGCTGCAAAAGATATTCACTCGGGGCCCTTTGGTGAAATGGCGGGTATTGAACACCACGCCAGTGCGTTGAACACTATCTTGACACAAGATTTTATCTATTATGCGCCTGACTGGTTTAACTATATTATTCTGATTATTATAGGTCTGGTGCTGGGTTTTATTGTACCACGCTATAACATTCAGTATGCCATGGTGTTCTCAGCGGCGGCTGCCATTATCTTCTTGATCGTGGTTTTTGTTTCATTTAATGCATTCAACTTTATACACATGTTTTTTACACCATATATTCTTATGGTATTGACATTGATTTTAATCATCGGATACAAAGTACTCACCGAAGAAGCCAACGTGAAGTATATCAGGTCGACCTTCTCGCGCTTTGTGTCAAAAGACATTGTAAATGAGCTACTGGCCAACCCCGAAGCCATGAAGCTGGGGGGTGAGAAGAAAGAGCTAACGGTATTCTTTTCTGATATCAGGGGCTTTACCACGATTTCTGAGGCCCTCAGCCCAGAAGCCCTGGTTAGCCTGCTTAATGAATACCTTTCTGAGATGACCAATATCATTCTCATGTATAAGGGCACCATCGACAAGTATATGGGTGATGCCATTATGGCCTTCTGGGGGGCCCCGGTGCCCAATGAAGACCACGCCTATCTTGGCTGTCTGGCCTCACTCAAACAGATGGAAGTTCTAAAGCAGCTGCAGGAAAAATGGACCAAAGAAAAAGTTCCCCCGCTGGCCATTGGTATCGGCCTCAATTCGGGTGACGCAGTAGCCGGTAACATGGGTTCATCGCACCGAATGGAATACACAGTAATGGGTGATACCATCAACCTTGGTTCTCGCCTTGAAGGTTCAAACAAACAGTACGAAACCCATATTATCATTTCAGAAAAAGTGGTAGAGAAGGTCAAAGACAAGGTGATTGTGCGCGAACTCGATACCGTTAAGGTAAAGGGTAAAACAGAGCCGGTTACCATCTTCGAACTGCTTGATGTAAAAGACCACTCAGACTTCGAAACTTACAAGGTGCAAGAGCTCTAAAGCAGCTTCTAAGTTTTACCAATAAAAAACCCGCCAATGGCGGGTTTTTTGCTTTAGGGGGCTGCCTGTGCAGCCCCGGCCATATTAGATGGCAAAAATATCAGCTTTTTTGATATCTTTGATGGCGATGGCCAGGTCTTTGCCATTGGGCATGTGCTGAATAATCTCGCCGTTTTTCATCTCGCGGTTTTCGTCAATGATAATGCGGCGACCGTTTTTCAGAGTCACTTCAATTTCAAGGGTTTTGTGTTTAACGTAGTTCTCAAGTACTTGAGTGAATTTTTCCAGGTTTTTCTCGATAGGTGAAGCCATTGCATCCTCCAGGGTTTTTGTGTTTGTAAACATCCTTGAAGTCTTGCGCTAGCTTCTCCCTCCGTGGAGACTTGATGGTTCACGTTGCGAACAATCAAGAGACATAATAGATATCGGTATATATTGATATCGCCCTACAAAAAAATAGTTTAACTATAAACTTTTTTAAAAAAAGTGCAGGCGAACTAGTTTAGTACTTAACAATTGATTATATAGA
>CAZHLC010000889.1:0-2050 GCA_964532545.1 uncultured Leptospiraceae bacterium
GTGAACAAAGACAATATACTCTATAAATGCCAGTGGTCACCCTTTGAAGGTGACACGTTTCAACATGCTGTGAAGTATACCGTGATTAATGGTAATATTGTTTATGATAATGGCCAGATTGATGAGGGCCACCGCGGCATGCGTCTTGAGTTTGATCGCTAGATTAGCTTTGATTACGATTTCTTTTCTTCGGGGTCGATCAACCCTCCCTTCGCCCTCTTGAGAGTCGAAGGGCCCCGAATTGTCTTTGTGCTGCCGCAGTCGCCAATTCTCGCGTTCAAAAATCTGCTCGACCTTATAGCCCAGTTGCTTCATCCAAAGGCGACTTTCAGCCATATTCGCCTCATGAATTCTATTGGTTTCACGTGCCATTTTACGACTCTCGGCCAAGCTCACTTCGAGGCGTTTATTGGCTTCGGTAATCACTTTTGGGGATATTTTTTGTCTGAATTCGCAGTTTTTTTTGAGAAGTACTCAGGCAACTTGCGTTTAATCTGGTTTTTCAGATTAGTGACGCTGCCGTGTGAGCGTATAACTGGGGTGAATCAAGGGGCCGGGTTCTGCATCTAAAAAGACTTACCACTTCTGTAGATCTTTATACTGGCCTATAATTTGCTGATTAAACTTTTTCTGCTTCAGCCTTTTTTTCAGCCGGTTAATGCTGTCAACCACCCGGTATTTTCCGAGCCAGTTTACCAACCAGTTGGGAATAGAGCCCCCCGGGTCAGCCTGACCGGTAAACTCTACCCAGGTGGCCTTGCCCCCTCTGATCGATTTCAACGACCACTTGGCCCGCCCCCTGGGTATACGAATGAAGTTTTTGTTTACCGGTTTAGAACGGTGGCGGGTTTCGCGTATTTTGACATGTAACCACTTATTCTTATTGTCTACGATAATGCGGGCCTTGAAAACCGCATCGCGATTCTGCACCGGAAAGGGCAGCTTAAAAGCCGCGTAGTCTATAAACTCACGCTGGTTGATCTGGCGAATTCTTTCAAATCTTAACAGGTTTGGCTGCCAGCTTTTAAAGTTTTTGTAGTCGAGCACCACCGAGAGAATATTCACGATATTCTCGTTTATCACCAGAGTACCCCGCAATTCTTTAATGGGGCTTTCTTTGCTTTCTCGTTTATAGACCCTGACCCCCTCAGAATCGAGAATTTTCTGCCATTTCTTCGCAGCACATAACGGCCAGGCTACAATGAGAATCAGAGCAAAGGTCAGTGGTTTTCTCATTTTAACATGATGATGCCAAAGGCGTCAGTTGTAACCCCCTTTTTTCATACTGAACCACTTGTCAGTCTCATTTAAGTAGAAATACCTAGTTTAAAGGGTAATTTCGTGAAGTGAATGCTAATACAGCCAGGGTATACTACAATGAGAGAATACTTGGCTGGGTCTTCACCTCAAAAAGGGTGGGCTCTATGTTCAAAGTTACAATGCAGAATCGTAGAAGATTAATCTGGCTAATTGCCCTGATGGCCGGTGTGGCCATGGTGATTGGTGGGGTAACCACAGCCTTTTTGTATTCTTCGGCCATTCAGCAGCAAGAAGACCGGCTGGTAGACTTGCGCAACAGTTACTCGAGATTAATCGAATCTCTCACCCGGGCCCAGGGGGTAGACCAGCAAAAAGTGCTTATAGAGCTGAAAACAGCGGTCTCTGAGGCTGCAGGCTTTGGCAATACTGGCGAGCTGGTGGTGGCCCAGCTGAAAGATGGTGAACCAGATTTTATTTTCGGCCATAGCCGTGCGATGAAACTTGCGGCCAAAGAACACGCCGAGCCCATGCGCCGGGCCCTGGCGGGCTACCATGGGGTTACCCTGGCGAAAGACTATTCAGGCCACCCGGTGCTGGCCGCCTATGCCCCGTTGGCCAAATTGAACTGGGCCATTGTAGCCAAAATTGACATCTGGGAAGTTCGGCGCCCCTACCTGGTAGCCGCGCTGATCAGCATTACTGTCGCAATCATCATAATCATAGCCGGTTCAATCTTTTTTATGAAGATCAGTAACCCCATGATCAATGCCCTTGAAACCAGCCAGGCCCG
>CAZHLC010000890.1:0-2048 GCA_964532545.1 uncultured Leptospiraceae bacterium
GTTAAGGCCCTCTTTGCTCTGGTCTAGGCGAACATCGCCCTTGCTGATATCAATAATGGTGCCATCTTTTGTTTTGATCAGGCCCTTACCCTTAGTATTCTTTGCCTTGATCGAACCACTGGCTAGCACAATGCCTTCTTCATCAATCTGAATCATGGTGTTCTCTTCAATTTCGAATCTAGTACCGTTTTTCAAAGTGACCACGGCATCTGACTGGTCGCGGCTCAAAATTGAATCGTAGAGATACACGTTAGAACGTGAATCTACTTCTTCCCACACAAAGCGGTCGCCATAGCGGCGCTCGACCACATGGTTTTTATAGGTAACATGGCCTACCGGTTTAGAGTTGGCCGAGCGGTCTAAACGAACGTTGTACTGGTAATAAATGGCCCAGCCCAGAAACAGAATCACCAGTATCATGACAGAGCTGAATATGTAATCATTCTTTGACAAGTTCATAGATTACCCGGGGCTTACCATTCTCTTTGACGATTTTAATGCCCACCAGTTCTCTCAATTCAGATACTGTGCGGGGGCAGTTGGGGTCTGTTTTTTTACCCAGTACAATATAAACCTGCTGTTCTTCTTTTTTACCGCGAATTTTGATTTTATGGGGCAGGGCGTAGCAGTTAAAGTGTTCTTTTACACCTTCATAGGTGCTCTGGCTGATGAGAATATCTACCCCGGCTTTTTTACACATTGACTCAAGTCTTGAAGCCAGGTTTACCGCATCGCCGATCACTGTGTACTCAAGACGGTCTTCAGAACCAATCTGGCCGGCCAGCACCTCGCCGGTATTGATACCCATGCCGATATGAATGCGGGGTCGTTCTTTCGTGCCCCTGCTTTTGTTATACTCAAGCAGGGTTTCGCGTATCTTCATGCAGGCGTTGATACAATTAAGCGGGTCATTGGCATGAGCATGAGGAACCCCCCATATGGCCATAATAGCATCACCAATAAACTTATCTACGATGCCATGATACTGGTGAATGTCTTTCACCATCAGGGTCATATAACCATTAAGAAAATCAACCACCTCAGCAGGTTGCCAGGGCTCAGAGATGGTGGTGAAAGAACGAATGTCTGAAAAGAAAACGGTAGCTTCTTGCTGGCTACCCCCCAGACTGAGGTCGCCATCAAGTATCTGCTGGGCGATCTGTTCATTTACGAACTTGCCAAAGGCACCCTTGAGCTTCTCTCTTTCTTTGAGCCCGTCGCTCATCACGTTGAAGGCATTACTCAGGTCACCAATTTCATCGTTAGCGTTGGGAATTACTTTGTGTTCGTAGTCACCTTCTTTGATTTTGATTGCAGCAGTCGCAAGGTCTTTCAGAGGCTCAGACATTGACTTGGCAAAGAAGTATCCGAGAAGAATTGAAACCGCGATGATAAAAAGTGCAATAAGAATCGAGGTAAGGCGGGCAATATCAACCGGCTCAAGGGCAGTTTCGGCCCGCACGGTGGTTAAGACCCCGGCATTGCTGATTTTCAGTTTCTGGTAAGAGCCCATGTACGATTCGCCCTGATCTTCATAGCGCTCTTTCATACCCTTGCGGGCCTTAGAGCGAAACATGGTTTCAACGATGGGGTTCTTGCTGAAGTCTTGTGCGTCTAAAATAAACTGCTCATTTCTATGAATGATGATATGGCCCTTCGAATCAACCATAAAGGCTGAGAGCAGAGTGTTACCACCCTTGGCCACCTTGCGACCACCAAACATGGCACCCAGCTTCTTGGCTGAGTAAACCACCACCACAGCGTTGCGGGCCGGCTCAAGGGGTGAGGCCATGGCCCAGACTGGTTTTTTAAAGGCCGGCGAAAGGTTGGTGAGCTCAACATTGCCTGTGAGGGCGGCCCGCAGCATGGCCTTATCTGAGGTGAGGGCCTGTTTAACCCTGGCGGTGGTTATTTTCTCAGTGGCCAGCAGCCCGTAGTTGGTGTATTCATAATTGTTTGCAAGATAAGTACCCGATGAGGCGTTCAGCCCGGGGGCGGTATAGACTGCAGCATAGAAGGCATCGGTTGAATCTTTTAGAAAATTCTGC
>CAZHLC010000891.1:0-2048 GCA_964532545.1 uncultured Leptospiraceae bacterium
AATTGCCAGCCAGAGTTTGAATCGCCGCATTACCAACTCCTTTTGCTTTGCGCGCTGAATTTTATGTATTTGTTTATCGACGAAATCGGCTATTTCATCGAAATTTTTTACGTTTCAGCTGAAAAAAGCTAAAGATTTGCTGAAAGTGGTCGGTGCCAGTCAGGCCTGTAGCTGGGCCAGTACCTGTTTAGCCTGCTGGTGGTCAGGCTCAAGAGCAAGAATCTTTTCAGCCATAATTCTAATGCGCTGATTACGCAGCTTGCTGTAGATCTTGATCAGGTTCAGGGCCTACTGGTCAGCCTCAGGTGCCACCAGCTGTTGGCATGAATCGCCGTGCCCCTGCCAATAAATACCTATTGCAGTCGCCGCTTCTCGCAAAAAGTCTTTGTCACAGAGGTTATCTACTGAGTGGTGATCTAGACACTGAAGAACCGCGTTCAAACTGCAGAACTTCTGATCGAAATCGGGGTCTTGACCATTTCTATAAAAAGTGCTCATTGCTTCTTTCGATTCTGTGGTATTCTTGCGGTATACATCGAAGATCATACGTGCACCGGTATGGTGGCGACTGATTGCCACTATAGAACATATACGATAACGGTCAGGGCCCAGTTTGATAATCTCACTTTTTCTCAACTTAAGTGCCCTGGCATGGGTAAGAGCTAACCTCTTAATCTGGTCGCATTGCCTTGCGGTTGTTCTAATGCGCGGCGGAAAATCAGGTAATTTACTATCAGGGTCTGGTAAATTTTTCATTTGTTGACAGTAACCTGCCCCTTTGCTTATATAGGAGTCTTGAACTTCTTTCATCTCACCTGTAAAAAAAAAGCCATTGCGTGTTGATACAATAATTTTCCAGCTGAGCTTTGCCGCATAATCATCGCGCTTCAGTTTGAACAAGAAGGTACCATTTTTGAAGCTGTAGCGAATTTCATCTTTTTCATCAGAAGGGTTTTGCTCATAATACCTCACTTCTTCAACTAAGCCGCCCCGCTTAAACTTCAGCAAAACCTCACCAATCAGTTCTTCGCCGGTAATGCAATAATAACTTTTGCCTGCAAGCCGCAGAGATGAGATACTCTGCACACTCGCCAGACAGATGAAAAGCAACACAGCAAACAAAGACCCTTTCATTGCAAACCGGTGCCCCACCTTACCGAGCGGTCAACCGTTTTCTAGTTGAAAAAAAACCGGCAGGCCCCAGAAAGACCAGTGGCACGCGAGCAGCAGATACTGATTACCCACTCTCAGATAGAAATACCCGGGCAGGTCGGCCTTGACCTGCCCGATCAGATACTGGGCACCCTGGTGAGCAACCTTCTCTACTATGGCTATTGTCTTTCACAAGATGCTTTTCTACATCTTAAACACATCGGCGAACAAGCCGCGGGTCGCTGGTGGCAAGAGCTTGAATCGGCCCTGCGGGCCATCACCGGCGATGACAAAAATATGGCCCAGTTTGTGGTGTATAAAAATTTTCCCCGCGAAGTGCTCGAAATGTCACGGGCAGAATACTGGCTGAAACAGTACATGATGTACTGGGGCATGCCCAATAAGCTCTTCACCAGGAAAGAACAAGAGCGCGAACCGGCTGCTGATATATTTAAACAGCAGCCCAAAGTTCTGCACCTGGCCAAACCAAATGCCCTGCGCAAAGTGTTAGATGAGCTGCTGGCCCTGCCCGCCCGCTTTACCGAGGGCCAGCTTGATGATGCCATCTATATTATTGAAAACCACTGCCTGGGTGAAGAGATCGACCTCTCGGCTGTACCCTTTAAAGAAAACATGATTCAGCTGGCCACCACCCTGATCGCCCACGAACACAGAGTTCAGATCAGCAATGCTACCGATGTACTGAGACTTGCAGTGGGTATGTCTCAAGGCGATATCAGTCTGCGAGAGAACAGCAAGTTGGCGAAATTCAAACGCAAAAACCGCAGGCTGCTACTGGCCTTGCTTGAGAACAGCAATGAGAATCTTGAAGAAGATGTTTTTCGTAACTCTGAACGTTACAAGCGGCTCTTTTATGCACTACACCCCGGTGACTA
>CAZHLC010000892.1:0-2040 GCA_964532545.1 uncultured Leptospiraceae bacterium
CTTCAAGATGCTGTGGAATGAAAACATTCCCAACATTCAAAGAATTGATCATAGCGGTAAAAAGACTGTGATCAGATTGATCACCGGCTCAATAAACAAAAAGAAGGGCCTTGAACCACCCCCATATTCATGGGCTGCTGCGGCAGAAAACCATGTGACCATTGCCGTACTCAAATTAGAACCGGGCGCAAAGCTCAATCTCGAAGCAAGCGTGGCTGGGCTCAACCGCACTCTTTATTACTTTAAGGGCTCAGGTCTGCAAATCGATGGCGAGCAGGTAAAATCATATCATGCCCTTTCGCTGCATTCAGATGTTGAAGCCGGGCTTGAAGCGGGCCCCGATGGGGCTGAACTGTTGCTTTTGCAGGCCAGACCCATTGGTGAACCGGTGGCCCGCCATGGCCCCTTTGTGATGAATACCCGGGCGCAGCTGGCCCAGGCCTATGAAGATTTTAATCGAACCCGCTTTGGTGGTTGGCCCCACAAGAGGCCCGACATGATACATGGCAGGCAGGGCCGCTTTGCACGCCATGCCGATGGCTCAAAAGAACAGAAAGGGTAAACATGAGTTTACCTAAAGAAATCAAAGAGTTTAACAGGGCCCAGTCTGCGGCTGAGCAGAAGATCTGTAATAAGCTGGCTAAGATCATAGACGAGGCCCTACCAAAGGCTGAGCGAAAAATCTGGCATCGGCACCCGGTATGGTTTCTCGCAGAAAACCCCATCGTAGGTTACAGCAAACTCAAGGGCTGCATTCGCTTGATGTTCTTCAGCGGTGCTGACTTCGATGAAGAGATTTTAAAGCCAGGCACCGGCAAATTCAAAGACGCTTCAATTCGCTACACCGACGTTAAACAGTTCAACGAAAAAGATCTCAAACGCTGCCTTAAGAAGGCTCAGAAAATACAGTATGACTATAAGAACATTTACCAGCGTAAAGGTAAGCTGGTAAAGCTGAAGACCTAGCTTTCTATACCCTCAAAAAATAAATCAACCCCCAGCTTCAAACGTTTGCTCAGGCTTTCACGCCGGGGGTAGCCCATACACCATTCGTTACAGATTGAGATCTGCAGGGCAGTCAAATTATTGGCCAGCAGCAGGGCCGAAACAGCCTTATCAACTTCACCCTTCTGCTGCCCCTCGGCAATAATACCAATGATGAAACGATCTAGATACCTGCGGCTCTTCAACATGGGCTCAGCATAAAAGGCACCGCTTTCAGCGAGGGCCCGCCATACCGGTTTAATCACCCGCAGCTCTTTGGCCAGCACCCGGTAGAGGTGCTGCAGCTTATTGCGGGCCGACCCCTGCCATTCTGTATGATTAATCAGGTTATTGGCAAGGGTATCAAGAATCTTGCTGCCCAGGCGGGCCAGAATATCTTCTTTTGAAGAAAAATACTTATAGACCGTTGGCCGACTGAGGCGGGCCCGTTCAATCACATCTTCAATGGTGATCTCATTAAAGCTCTGCTCTTCAACCAGCTCAGCCATTGAGTCTATCACCATGTTTACATTAGCAGAAACTTTTTCTTCGCGTAACATTAACAGTTGTTAATAATTTAACATTTGTTAACTTATTCTGCACTTTTTTCTGGGGGATTTAAGATTTTGTAGAACCAGCACCCTTAAAATTATTACAATGTTCTCATGAAAAGAACAGAAGAACTGGCCCTGGTTGAAAAGGTGATCGCCAGCGGCAACGGCAGCAAGGGCGACCTGGCCCCCAGGCAGACCAGAGTCAGGGTCACAGAATATACCGATCAAAACCGTTTTGAGTCTGAAATAGATAAGGTACTGTTTAACCATGCCCAGCCAGTACTGCACAGTTCTGAGCTTAAGCCTGGTGAGTATCGCACCATGAATCTGTATGATCTGCCGGTTCTTCTGGTACGGGCAGAAAATGGCCGGCTGTCGGCCTATGTTAACACCTGCCGGCACCGCGGGGCTACGGTAGTACCCACCGAAGGTGGTAAATTAGAAAAACATTTTAAATGCCCCTACCATGGCTGGGGCTATGAGGGCAGCAGCGGTCGACTGG
>CAZHLC010000893.1:0-752 GCA_964532545.1 uncultured Leptospiraceae bacterium
CAGCCTCTTGCTCCATCCGTCGCAGCTTTCTCTCATTATTACGAATGTCTTTGATGATGTTTTTTACATCTTCAATTGACACACCCATCTCGCGCTCAACCAGACCAAGGTCTTCGTTGCGCTCGATGTAGCGGTTATAGGCCTTGATGGCTTTTACATCGCGGCCGTATTTTTCTTTGAGGCGCAGAAAGTGGCGTTTGATTTCTTTAATACGAAACACCATGCTTTTGATTTTATTCACATGTTTGATCAGCTCTTTCTGTGAAACGCCAATTTCAATCATGTGCTGCGAGGCCTGATCTTCTAGTTTAAGAATTTCAGCCCAGATATCTTGATGCTTCTTGCTTTTGTGAGTGTAACGCTTAAGCTTTGACTTTAAAGACTGAATCTGTTTATCGATGGCGATAATCTGATCTATCTCTTCAAGAAAGGTTTCGCGCAGACGCTCTTGCTCTGACTGGGGAATGTAATAGGTCTTTGAAGCCCGGCAGATTTCAGTAATGCGCATGGTGCGATTGTTAATCTTGGGGGCATAACGAATAAAAGAGTTACGCAGCAGCGATGAGCGCAGCACTGCATCTTCAATGATGTTTTCGCCTGACTCAATTCGTTTGGCCAGCTCAACCTCTTTGTCGCCCGAGATCAAAGAGATTTTACCAATCTCTTTCAGGTAAAGACGAATGGGGTCATCAGCACCGGCCCCGGCACCCAGCTCACCTCTTCTGCGCTTGGGCAGGGCCGGGCGCATTTCT
>CAZHLC010000893.1:762-2039 GCA_964532545.1 uncultured Leptospiraceae bacterium
AGTAACTGGCTCAAGGTCTCAAGGTCATAACCCTTGTTCATCAACTGAATGGCCAGGTCTTGAATAGTGATCTTACCCTTCTCGGGTAGATTTACTTCATAACCAATTCGTTGTAATTCGCGCAGCAGAGCCTTGGGTACACTCTGCTCGCCAAGAATAGAAATGTTTACACCGACCTGCTTCTTCTGACTGGCTGCTTTTTCGCTTACAGCCTTGCGGTCGTAGTCTTCGACAATCTCAATGCCGTACTGGTTCAACAAGATGAAGACATCATCAATCTTGTCTGAGTTTGTTAATTTTTCAGGAAGAATATCGTTAATCTCATCGTAAGTAATCTCACCATTTGATTTACCGATATGAATAATTTTTTGTATCTCTGGTAATTGCTCTAGTTCCACTAAGAAAACCTCACACTATGAGTGATTATTGAACTAAGGTCTAAAAGAAAACTGTCTCTATTTGGCCTGGTACCACTCTTTATTTTTTAGACACACAGTAAAGGAATGTGAAGAGTATATACGTATTGTGGTGCATTGACCACAAATAGTAATAATAAAGAAGAAACTGAAATCAGAATGTCAAAGGCTAATTAATAACCTGATCACCCTGCCAACTGAGGGGCGTATCAAGCGAAGCCATCAACTCTTTCGGATCAATATCGTAACCCAACTGCGAAGCCGTCTCGGCATAGAAAATAATAACTTTTTTCAGACGCGAGCGGGCCTGCTTCTGGTCGGTGCCATAGCAGAAAACGTCAAGTTCGGGGCAAGATGCGACATATTCACCGTTTTTCTGCCATACTTTTATTGAGAGATCCATTACTATATTTTCGACCCCCGCTGGCCACTTTTAAGGTTTTTATTTTGGGGCGGTCGGGATATTAAAATCAAAGGCAAGACAAGGTTCTCATGCCCGGGGTTAAAACCCCGGGCTACCCAGAACCCAGGCTAAATTTAATATCAGGCACCACGGGTTTTTGATGAATACTTATTTTGCAGATTTCTGTTAGGCAGGAATTTAAATTCCTGCACATACAAATCATGGCCAGGATAGATTCTGGGTTTCGTAATTATAGCGCAGCACCCGGTAGCGCACCGCCCGGCGCACAAAGGGGGCCAGCTCGAAGGCGCCATGTATGGCAATGTATTTCTCAAGCAGTTGTTTATTCTTATATTCAAAAATAATTTCTTTATAGTAATACTCAAGGGCGGGAAATTTAAAGCGAGGCACCAGCTCTAATTTTTTCGGCACGCCCTCGTAGAAGTGTAGCCTGGCCG
>CAZHLC010000894.1:0-2034 GCA_964532545.1 uncultured Leptospiraceae bacterium
CACCAGTCTGTAGCTGGGGCAGAACAGATTCTATGGTGAGATAAACCGGTACAACGCTGAATTCTTTAAACATGGCCTTAACCATCTTGTCACCCACAGGGGCGAAGATCTTCATACCTTTAAGGTCATCAAACTTTCTTATTGGGCTTTTCGACATCAAGTATACCCAGCCAATTTCACTCACCCCCGCGAGAACATAGCCCTTCGCTTTGAAGTCTTTTTGCAGGGTGGGGTAGAGCTTTTTCACCACATAGTCAATCTGCCGGTTGTTTTTGAACATGAAAGGTACATCGAGAATACGAATCTTGGGTAGCAGGTAGCCAAGGCCGATGCCGGTGTAAGCTGCCATATCGATTTTGCCTATTTTCATTTTTCTAACAATGGTACGTTCAGCCCCGGCCGTGCCGCCCGCATATATTTTAAGAATAAGGCGCCCGCCGCTCTTGCGGGCGAGTTCTTTTCTCATACGATATATGTATTTTGCGTAGACTGTGCCACGCGGGGCAATGGTGGCAAACTTCAAAACGTGTTTATCTTCAGAAGTACCCAGAAATGACAGGGGAAGTATAAGGCCGATTAAAACACTTGATAATGTTTTCATAAGATATGATAACCACAGCCTTTAAGTTGTCAATAATCTTAGATTATTCTGTCTTTGTACTTGACCCCCACAGAAAATCTGCGTTTCGTATTTATTCTGAAGGAGAGAACTACGATGTCAAAAAGCATATTGATCGCAACAGCGTTGTTATTTTCAACAACTCTGTTTGCAGACGTTGCCACCGAGGCAAAGGTAAAATCGGCCAATCAGGTATTAGAGGCTGCCAAGCTGACTCATTTCACCCGACGTAAGTCACCCATTCCTAAAAAACTGAAAAAGAAATGGCTGAAAAGGGCTGTGCCGGCCGTTGAAAAAGCCCTGAAGATGGTGCCCGAGGGGTATCACATTCATATCTATGGTCACACTGATACACGTGGCGGTAAGAACTATAACTACAAGCTGGGTAAGAAGAGAGCGCGTAACGTATACAAGGCTCTGGTAAAGGCCCTCAAGAAAAAAGGTATTAAGGCAGAAGGTAAACTCAAATATGAAGGTAAGGGCTTTAAAGACCTGCTTGACCCCAAGAACCCGAAGTCGGGTGTCAATCGAGCTGTCTCGTTAGAAGTTATCAAGAACTAAAGACGGGGTTCTTTTAACAGGTCGGGGTTCTTTCTATAATTCAAACGAATACCCCGGCCCCTTTTTCGGTTGGCCTGCATGATCTCTGTCATACGGCGCCAGTCATCTTCTGGGTAAGTCATGAATCTGTTCAACACTTTTAAAGGAAACAGATACCAGCGTGCATGTGAGGTAACATAGGTCTCGCCACTCTGGGCATCTTCAATCAGTGCCTGGGTATAGAGCTTTTTCTTTCTTGCGGCAGTGATCCACGCGCGTACGCGTAATTCGGTATCAACCGGGGTTGCTTTGCGGTAACTCATGTTCAGCTGGTCGGTCATCACGAAGTGACCAAGGTGATAGCAGAGTGCCCCCTGGCATTCATCGAGTACCGCGGCCAGAATTCCCCCATGAACCTTACTGGGCGCCCCTTCATAGAAACCAGGTATTGTGTGCAGGGCGTCGACCTCACCTTTCTCTTCATCAAAGGTGAAGTCTGCATTTAAATCAAAGTTCTTGTCTTTGCGTGACCAGAATAGTTGTGAAAACACCCTCGAGCTGATGGTGCTCTCAGCCATCAGTCTGCCCCAGAAGAATCTGCATGCGTTCAAACAGGTATTTTGAATTGATGGGTTTACTGATATAATCGTTAAAACCAATTTGAAGATATTTTTCGCGATCACCGCTCATGGCAAATGCGGTCACTGCCATCACTGGTACATCGCTGAAGCCTTCTAACTCACGAAACTGTTTGAGAAACTCCACACCATCCATCACTGGTAGCGAAATGTCGGCTAACACCAGTTCTGGTTTCAACTGGCTGGCCTTCTCGATGGCCTCTTGCCCATTGTAGGCAGTTTCGATTTCATACTTAT
>CAZHLC010000895.1:0-2032 GCA_964532545.1 uncultured Leptospiraceae bacterium
TGCCTACCTGAATCTGAAGTATAACCCCTATATGGTGCGCATGGCCAACGCCATGTATGGCAGCAAAGATTCACTCAACACCTCAAAGGGCCGCCTCGCTGAAGGCTGGGCCTCATTGAGAAAACGTCTTAAACGCAAAAAGTAGTTAATTTTTCGGCCCAGCCTGAATGAAAGCCGTGGGGTACCCGGTGAGGCAGCTTGACCATAGCCAGCGGCTCATCAGCAAGGGCACCAGCATCAAAGATCACCAGATCGCTGCGGTCTTCTAACCCCCGATATACCACAGTCAGGTCATAACCATCGCCCTCGGCTGCATTTTCATCGCGGGGAACAAAAACCGCTCGGCACAGAAGTCATGCCAGCCAATCAGTCTGTGCGGCCGAACCAAAAACACCAAAAAACGGTTTCTGTGCCCGATGCTCGGTATTAAATCTCGGGATGCGTACCCAGCGGTTCTTATAGCTGACCTTCTGCTGGTTTATGTAAAAGGCATGCAGCATGCCGTTGCCCTCAAAAAAGTGATAGGGCTCAAAGGGGGCAAACTCAGGGTTGGGCCCGATGCGCAGAAATACGCCGTTTAAGTCAGGGGGAACTCTGCCCTGAGCAGGCAGATCTTCTAAATCATATTCAGTATCTATGGGGGCAAGGTTACCCGCCAGCATGGGGTTGGCATGGGGCCGCCACAAAACGGGTTCTACAGCCTTCACTTTGCCAGTTGTCGTTTGCGAAACCTTTCGCGGGCCCGCTCAGCTTCAACTTTGCGATTGCGGGGTTCACTTTTAGTGACCAGACTCTCAATCATCTTGTTTGATGCGGCCGCAACCTCTTCAATGGCCTGTAAAAAAGCAGGCTCATTCACCTGTGAGGGTTTAGTAAAGCCGCTGATTTTGCGCACATACTGCAGGGCAGCGGCTTTGATTTCTTCTTCGGTAGCTGGTGGTTCGAAATTAAACAGGGGCCGAATGTTGCGACACATCAGCGAAATGCAGACCCAGAAAAAACCACTTCATCAAACAGTCGACGGCCGGTGGTAAGCACCCGCTGGTTTTCGGTCTGCAGCCCGTGAATAAATCGAATCAGATATTCACGGTAGGCCTGCAGAAACTTCTGTTTGTCAGTTTCTTTTTTCAGAGAGATATAGGGGTAACGGCCGACGTTAGGGCCACCCCACTGGTACGTCATGACCAGACTACCCAGGTTTTCATCTTGAATATTGGTGTTGGTAATCTGACGGTCTTCTGTACGCCATTCTTTTTCATGAATGCCCTTGTACACAAAGCTCAATGATTTAATGGCATTGCCACTGTAAGCGACTTCAACTTTTTCAATAAATTCAATTCGACCAGGTTTGCCAGGTTTGATGTTCTGCCCCGAGCCAAGCATGAAGCTTTCTTTGCCTGTTTCTTTGTCTTTTTTGATCTTACCCTGATTATCATTTTTGTATTTTGTCAATTCGGCTTCTAGTTTGCGATGCAGCTGCGCCACTTCTTTCTGCAGCTTATCAGTCATGGCCTTGAGGTCACGCTTCTTAACCGTAAGTTTGAACTCAGGGTCTTCGGCAAGGTCGGCCTTATCTTCTTTGGTATTTTCACTGGCCAAAAGACCTGAGCCGGCGCCGAGGCTGGCGAATAACAGTATAGTAAGTATTTTTTTCATAGTATCACCCCCAGGGCGTAGTGCCCGGTTAGAGCTTTGTTAGAATTTGAGAAAAAAAGTAAAGGTTTTTTTACTTTCAGCTCAGCTGCATTAAGTCGCATAGTCTGCCTTTCACTTTACAAGCGGTCTCAACCTGAGACATCAACAGATATGGCCGATTCAAGTTTAACAGCCAGGGTGCTGGCCGAGGCCCTGCCCTATATTCGCCGCTTTCATGGCAAAACGGTTGTGGTGAAATACGGGGGCAATGCCATGGTCGACGAAGAGCTTAAGGCCAGTTTCGCCCGCGACATCGTACTGGCAAAACTGGTTGGTATAAACCCAGTGGTGGTTCATGGTGGCGGCCCCCAGATCGGCAGCCTGCTTGAGCGTATAG
>CAZHLC010000896.1:0-2031 GCA_964532545.1 uncultured Leptospiraceae bacterium
TACCTTTATATTTTACAATATAATTAAAGCTTGAAGTTTTATAGATTTGTATACGGTTTCGAAAGAAAACCTTCGTAGGAATTTTTACCAGCCCATTTTTCATAGGGTATGGTTTTCGATTAAAAACAATGATGACGTCTTTTTTCAGCTGCGCGCTACTCTTCTTTGTGCCCAGGTTTTCATACTCAGTGAAGCTTTTGTCTTTCTCATAATCAATCAACCGAAATGGCAGACTCACCCAGTCACCTGCGGCAAAAACCAGGGCGCCCCCAAGAGAAATCAGCGTGGCGAAACCCAGGTTTGACAGATAGTCACCTGCACCAGAACCCCCGACCACCCAGGCAGGCCCGGCAAAGACGTATTTAAACCGGTCTTTTTTATCGCGCGCGATTATTTTTTTTATCTTAACCCGGGCCTGCAGATCATGGCGATAACGGGTGACCTCTCGACTATGCTGAAAGACAGTAAAAGAAATAGATTCTACTGAGACTTTGGCGGCTTTAAGTTTGAAGCTGGGTGGTGGCCTGAAGATTTCTTTTTTCTTAGCGGCAACAGCTTTCTTTTCTAGCAGATGCTCTTTCTCTTTGACCTGAACCCAGACGCACTGGTTCAACAACAGAACAATACTCAATAAAAGAAGATGGCGCATTTCAACGTTTTAAGGCTCTACCAAAGCCAGAGTCAATCTTTATTTGCTGGGAATAAACAGCTTGAGACCGGGTTTGATACTGGTGCTTTTCAGCTTATTGGCTTTCGAAATCTGCATCCAGCGGCTGTTGGTTCCGTAGAAACGTTTAGAGATTCTCTGCAACGAGTCACCCTTCTGAACCGTATAGCTGGTACCCTTGACTGGTTTGGCCTTGGCCCTGGGCAGCACCGCTGTCTCACTTTTATACTGGGCAAAGATAAAATGCCCTACAAAACCAAGGGCAAAGGCAAAAGCCAGGGTCTTTATGTTGATCATGCGTAGAAAATTGTTTGAATGATGGCTGTCGAGGTTGAGCAGCTCACCGAAATAGAGGCGTACTTTTTTAACCATGCCCATATTTGAATTTCGTCATTTTTGATGTGATATTTTAGACTAATGAGACATAATAACAAGCTTGTTTTTACGTAATTTTACTGAACTAATCTTGCCGATTTTGTTGTGTAAAATCGGAGTTTCTGCCGTCAAACAGGGTATAAGAGATTGGAGAGTAGCATGAAGAAACTGATTATTCTATTTATGACAATGGCTTTTTTTGCCTATTGCGGAAACAAAACCAACGAAATGCTCTTAAGTGAAGCAACCGGTCTCGGCGGGCCCAATAATAGCCCCGTTGATGATGCCAATGTTGCCACCTTGACCCCCAGTGGTGGTGGTGATGTAGAAATTGAAGATGAGAGCACACCCCCCAGGCCTGAAGGTGATAATAATAATCCCCCCAAACCAGAGGGTGAGCCGGTAGAAGAAAATGACCCAGATGATGACGATGAAGTTATTATAGATTCTGACCCAACCAAAGAAGATGAAGAGGGTACCGAAGGTTCAGAAGGCACAACCCCACCGGTAAACAAACCCCCGAAAAACCGTATTGATCAGGGCCCCGAAAAGAAATGTGAGGGTCGAACCATTAAGCTTGATAGCTCTGAAGGCCGCTGGTTTGATGTGCCTGCAGATCAAACAACTGCCAGGGGCAAGAATGTAAAAGGTATCTTTACCCCATGGGCTAATGAAAAGCTGGTTTTAAAAGTTCGTAACAACTGCCAGGCTGGCTGGTATAGACTGCGCATGGTGGCTAAAAACATTCATGGCCCCCTGCCTTCGTTTTACAAACACTTTAATGTACAGATACAAGATGGCTTATCTGGCGACTTCATTGGTGGCCTGAACATTAAGGCCTCTGATGACCGTTATCGGGCCCGTGGTCGTTTAATCTACCTTAACGAAGGCGATTCAGATTACAACCTGCTCTGGACGAACGACGCCTACAAAAAAGGCGAGTACGATGCAAATATTCAGATAAAGCGGGTTAAGCTTAAATACAAACG
>CAZHLC010000897.1:0-2026 GCA_964532545.1 uncultured Leptospiraceae bacterium
CAGCAATATGCCAGGGGGGTAGAAAACCCATGGTTGAAACACTGATACCCACATCGATGGCCTTGTAGATGGCTTCAACCTCCCAACTCATGCTGCGGTTTGATAGCATCACGCCCTTGGGGGGGCCGGTAGTGCCCGAAGTATAGATAATGGTTTCAAGATCATCTTCGGTAACTGCTTCGCCCCATTTGTCAAACAAACCGGGCTCTTTTTCAAGCTCTGCATTGCCTTTGGCGATCAACTCTTCAAGTGAATGAACTTCGAAGCTGCCATTACCTTTTACGTCAACTGCATCGAAGAAGATGATGTGCTTAATGTTCGGAAACGAAGCCAGGTCTTTTTCAAGTTTCTTGTAAACTTTTTCGTGTTCGAGAAATACGATTTTACACTCGGTATGATTAAAAATATATTTCAGATCATCTTCGGTAGCATCGGTGCCACGGGGTACATCAATGGCGCCGATATTGTTGATGCCCATTGAGGCCCACATCCACCGGTGGCCCACATCGGCAATCAGGCCCACCGGGTCGCCTTTTTCAAGACCCAGCGAAATTAAACCGCAGCCAATGGCCTTGATATTCTGGTAAACTTCAGTATAGGTGATATCTTTATATGTTTTATCTGGGCCCTTGAATTTCTGCATGACGCTATCGCCAAACTGCTGGGCCGTCGATTTCATGATTTCATAAGAGGTGAGTTTTGTCAATTTTTGTCGTATCATTGGCCCAGGTACTATTATCACAATGGCAGGCCCAGAATTTTTTTTAACAGGCAGTGGTTTAAACCACTGCCTGCCAAAATCAGGGTTTATATACATGTCACTTTCAGGGGTTTGGTCGATTATTTTTATTTGTCTTGAGCTTCTTGTAGCCGGGGATTTATATCCCCCCCATACCCCACAGAAAATGTGAGTTTCTAAAAGCTG
This sequence comes from uncultured Leptospiraceae bacterium, assembly GCA_964532545.1. Taxonomy (GTDB): domain Bacteria; phylum Spirochaetota; class Leptospiria; order Turneriellales; family CAZHLC01; genus CAZHLC01. Next base: position 926 of record CAZHLC010000897.1, read on the forward strand.
ATTCTATTGGCGGGGGATTTAAATTCCCCGAAATCATCAAACCCGGGTCAGAACGTTTTGGTCGGTGTGTTCAAATTGGCGGCCGTAGATCTCAAGCAGGGTCGTTTCTTGATAGCTGAGAGTATCGCCCTTGAGAGTCATGGTGTGATCAAAGCCCAGGGTCTTGGCTTTCTGCCACATAAATTTAGTCTGCGACATGCAGCGATCTGACTCTTCTTGCGCTGCGGAGACCTTAAATACCAGCTCTTCAGCATTGGGGTAGGCTAATTCACCATGGGCCACCACCGCCACCCCCCGGGGAATAGCAAATGACTGCATGATCTCGCCACTCTGAGCGCACCACATCCAGTATCCGGTTTCGTCGTGAAAAACTTCGTTATTTGATTTGCGGCACACAATCTGTAGATAGCGCACTACCGCCAATACCTGCTCTTCGGCATTGGTGAGATCACCAACCGCTTCAAACTTAATGGTTTCATAATAGGGGTTTTCTTCGGTTCCATCTGGTTCAGGTGAAATATCATTGCCCTTATCACCTTTCCAGGTGCCCACCAGGCCCGCCAGCGGGCCCAGAATCTTCTTTGTTTCTTCAGTCATAGAAACCCAATTGGCCAGAAATGACAAGTTGCCAAGAACAATGGCAGGGCAGTACAGAAACGTTTGTCAATGGTTGAATTAAAACATTTGACAGGGTGTTTCTTTTTTTGTATTATGTGTGAATGATCAGAGCGTTCATTCGCATTTGTGCCTTAATATTTGTCACAGCAGCACTCTCAGCCCAGCAGACAATCACAATAACAGGTCAGGTCAGCAAACCCGGCGGTGGCCCCGTTGATTTTGCCAATGTATTCGTACAGCCCCAGGGGCAGAAAGTCATCACCGACGAAGCGGGTAATTACACCCTCACTGTGCCGACCCCGGGTAATTATACCATCATCGTAAACTCACCAGGTTATCGACCCATTCAGCGTCAGGTCCAAGTAAATGCAAACCTGACTCTCAATTTTACGGTGAAGCTGCTCACCATACAGGGCGATGCGGTGATTTTACGCGATGATAAAAAGCAGCAGCTCAGCCGCCGCACCCTGACCCGCGATGAAG
>CAZHLC010000898.1:0-2019 GCA_964532545.1 uncultured Leptospiraceae bacterium
TTGTGTAAATGCGCCCGCAGGCGTCGCCACTCACAATGGGCGATTCAATATGCAATGACAGAAAACCCCGCTCGGTGAGAATATCGGCCACCGACAGGTAGAAATCACGGGTGTAGAGAGCCAATGACGGGCCGAAGGGGTCAGTCAAATCAACGATCACCTGGTCAAAACGTCTGTCGGTGTTCTGAATATATTTGATGCCATCTTCATAGCGCAAGTCAAGCCGCTTGTCGTCGAAGGCGCCATTTGAAATTGAAGGAATATATTCTTTCGAGGCATCACAGACATCTTTATCTAGCTCGATCATCACCACTTCTTTCATAGTGTTGTACTTCAACAGCTCTTCGGCAGCACCACCATCGCCACCACCGATCACCAGAGCTGTTTCGGGGCCACCCATGGTAATGCCGGGCACATGGGCCAGGGGTTCATGATAGAGATGCTCATCGCGCTCTGATGTTTGAAAAATACCATCTAACCGTAGAATTCGGCCAAAGTCTGGTACCTCATAAACCTCAAGTTCTTGAAAGGGCGTCTTCTTGGCAAACAGGGGTTCACCAGCTTTGAAGTAATAGCCCATTTTCGAGTTAAGGTCTTCAACCAGATACTCAGGTTTTATTTCAAAATCTGCCATGGGTTATCTCACAACATTAAGACACCGTGAAAAGTTTTTTGGGGCTCAAGAACCGCGGTAAGTTGAATAACCAAAGGGGCTTAACAACAGAGGCACATGGTAGTGCTGGTTGGCATCGCGCACCTCAAAAACCAGCTGCACAAAGGGATAGAAACTCTCAGTACCAAGCGAATCAAAATAGGCACTGGTTTCAAAGGTCAGACGATAAACTGTTTCTTGCAGTTCAAAGCCTTCGCTGAAAACCTTAATGCGGCCATCGCTATCAGTGCTTGCTGTTCCAATTTTCGACCACTGGCCATCGTTCTGCTGCTCAAGGGTAACCTCAACGTTGGGGGCGGTTTTGCCCAGCGAGATGTCAAGTATGTGGGTAGATATGGTATTCATATAGTTATCCTTTTTTGCTGCGCTCTTTTACGATTTTGTTAAAAGAGCGTGAGCGAATTTCATCGATGGTCAGGCCTGATTCACGGGCTTCATCTTCGGTAATGGCACCACAGCTGAGGGCCCGTAGAAAATAGTTCAGCAGCCCCTGGCCGGTAGCGGCATCGTCAAACACGTCGCCCACCAGGGTTGCCTGGGCCGCCTTGTTTATGAAGTTACTCAAGCGCTCGGCAGCCGAATCAAAACCCGATAAAAAGAAATTGTACATGGCGGCATAGCGCACCGGTAACTGGGCGGGGTGAAGATCCCATCCCTGATAAAAACCAATCTGCAGTGAATATGCGATGTGATCATAGGCCAACTTCCATGCTTTGTGAATCACATCGGTATTCTCTTGCTGCTGGGCCGCGCTTAATGCGGGCCCTTCTTTGGGCGCCTTATGAGGCCCAATGGGCATCACATTGGTAGCGCCATCAGAAAGCATTATACCCGTATTGGCCATGGTTACCATCATCACATGGCGGGCAAAGTCACAGGCCGGGTGAACCATGGTCTGGTAGGCCGCCGTGATATTACAAGATGCAGTATAATCATAGGTGCCAAAATGGGCACCCCGGCAGCGCCCATCAGCGGCCTCGACCAGCAGGGGAATATTCACTCTGCCCTCGCGGTCAATCAGTGTCTGGGTCAGCTCAATCATGAGTTCAAGCTGCAGCGTTTTCTCTGGCAGAGAGTTTTTCTGCTCAATCAGAGATAATAAATCAACAAAGGCGCTCACCTGTTCAGCTATGGGAACCTTGGGCAGAGTGATCACAAAGTTATCGGGCAGCTTACCCCCGGTTTCATTTAATAGAGTAGTAACAAAGATATCGAGAGTACGGGCGCCCCGCAAACGCAGTTCTTCGTTAAAGGGCTTGATGCGAATACCAATAAATGGGGGCAGAGTGCCCTTTGACATGCCGGCTGCAACCTCTTTGGCCGCCTGCACCGCTGTGGCGTCTTCT
>CAZHLC010000899.1:0-2014 GCA_964532545.1 uncultured Leptospiraceae bacterium
TCGTTGATGTTCAGGGTTATGGTATTGGCGCCAGCCAGGTTGTAATTACCGTTAGCAATGGTGTAGCCGCCGCTCAGGGTGATGGCATCGAAGCCATCGCCTGCGCCGCCGGCGTCAGTCATGTTGACGTTTTCAGAGAAGACGATGATCAGCTGGTCAATCTGGTGGTCGCCATCGATATCGTTGGTGGTAGCGCTCACAAAGGTGGGGTCAAGGTCGAACCATTCGAGAGTGTTGCCACCGTTGGTATTGTTAAAAAGCTGTAGAATGGGCCGCTGGCCAGCAAGCGAGGCCGAGGCATCTGACCAGGCCACATTAATGCGGTCAAAGGGGCCATTGGCTGCAGCAGCCGTTTTGGTGCCCTGTACATTCAAGAACCAGGTGGGCCCTGTGCCTGAGCAGGCTGCGCCGCCATCGGCACAGAGAGTTAAATCACCGGCCACTGAGCCCTGCAGCAGCAGGTTGCCATTTACCTGCAGCGTGCGGCCAGGGGTGACTCTTACTTCGCGGGCCGCGCCGGTAGCGGTGATGTCGAGGTTATTAAAGGTGGTGTTGGTTGCGCCACCTATTACATGATTCTGGGTTGAGTCGAACTGCACGCTTGAGCCGGTGAAATCAACAGTGCCCGTGCTGTTGTTGGTGAAATTGCCGCCAATCTGCCAGGTGCCACCCGTGGTAATAATATCAGATGGGGCACCTGCCGCATCATCGTTAACAGTTACGTTGCCGCTCAGGGTGATATTAGCGGCAAAGGCTGCCAGGCGGCCACCCACATTAGTGCCGCCACCAATACCAAGGGTCAATGATGCCGCGGTAATGGGGTAGTTGTTGGCCGCGGTGCAGTTGACTGCGCCCTGCTGACCAGGGGCTGAGCCCTGAATCTCGATATTACCGCCAGTGGTAACAGGGCCAGTCAGGTTTAATTGGCCACCGGCATTGGTAATGAAGCGGAAGTTTTGATTGCCGAAGTTGCCATTGGGTAAAATAGCCAGGTTATCGCCAGCGGTATACATAATCTGTATAATGCCTGTGTGTGACCAGGTTTCGCCACCCGCAACTATAAATGGTGAAACAGCACTGGTTGATGAATGGGCCACCAGAGTGCTCGCCCCGTCGATAGTGCCGCCATTCAGATTAACCTGGTTGAGCGCAACTGTTGTATCACTTATTGTGGTTGTGCCACCATTGGCGATAGTAAGATCAAAAAAGTTATTGTTAACACCGGCAGTCTGGTTCATACCAGAGATCTGACCATTGCCATTGAGCATAACTGTGCTGTTACCCCGGTTTGTGAGCCCATCAGCGGTGCTTCGGGTGAAATTGCCCCCGACCATTATGGTTGAGGTGCCCATTTGCAAGATAGCCGAATTGGGTAAGCCGGCGCTATCACCAACACTTATATAGCCACCGATGGTGGTGCCGAAGTTTGCAGTATTGAGAATACCCTGAACAATTTCAAGATTGCCTGTTACGTTGAAGGCGTCAGCCAGATTGATCGTTTTAACCGCGTTGCCATTAATTTGCACGTTGGCGAAGCTCTGGCCGCCTGAAGTGATAGTCACCGGGGTTGTGGCGCCGTCAAAAATCACCTGACCACCGGCAATGGTTCCGCCATTGAAAGTGAAGTTACCACCCACGTTGAAATCAAAAGCGCCAAGGGCAATGCTGCCCGAGGCACCGCTGCCCACTGTGGTGTTGGCAGCTGCCCCATTGGCTGTCAGGGTGATGTCGTGAGTGTCACAGACGGTGATGTCATAGGCAGCTCCTGGTATTACAGTGGTATGAGCTACGGGCTGTGCCCCTCCACAGGCCACATATGACCAGCTGTTGAAGTCGTTGTAGTTACCTGTTTGTCGAGAGAACAACACATTGGGGGGGAACCAGTCGGTATTGCCGGTGCCGTCAGTATTGTTGAGAATGGCCGGCAGCACTGGCCGATTGGCTGCCAGCGAGGTCGAAGCATTAGAGTTGGCAACATTCAGCCTGTCAAAGGCACCGTTGGCAACGGCTGCGG
>CAZHLC010000900.1:0-2012 GCA_964532545.1 uncultured Leptospiraceae bacterium
TAAAGAGTACTTCTGGCACCGGGTCTGAAGGCGGCAATGACGCCTCTTACAAAGGCAAGGGCTTTATGGCTGGTCTGGGCTACGAGATCAAACTTGTGCTGCCCATCAGCTTTAACGTGCAGTACCATAACGAAACCTATGATACAGCTAACAACGTAATCGGCAACAATGGCAATCTCGATTTTAAGCTGCCGGCTCTGATTACAGACAGTGATACCAATTTTTCTGACGTCTATCTTGATAAGGCCAATGCACACCGTTTTGTCTTTTTTGTGAGCGTGCCTCTACGCCTATAAAAAGAAAGACATCTCATCTTTGATTTGATTGCTGTATGGGTGGCCTCGCCCATACAGTGTTTCTATCTGCCAACCGCAAACCCCTGGCTGAATCTTGCCCTTGAGCACTTCTATCTGTTAGAATATCCCAAAAAAAATGACGAAGTATTCTTATTTCTTTATGAAAATCAGAACAGTATTATTCTGGGGCGCTCACTCGAGAAAGAAAAAGAAGTTTATCTGCACAAACCTCTGCCCCCGGTGATTAGAAGACTCAGCGGTGGTGGCACGGTAAGCCACTTTAAAGGAAACCTCAACTACGGCATACTGCTCTCGCTAGATCATTATGCTGACCTGTTTGAAATTCATAAATCATACGAGCAGATTCTTGGTGCCATCATCGATGGCTTTAAAAACACCATGCCCCTGCATAAACAGGGTTTGTCAGATCTATGTCTCAAGCAACGCGGGGTTTTTCGCAAACTTTCGGGTAACTCACAGGTGCGCAAGCGTGGTTGGCTGCTGCATCACGGCACTTTTATGTATTCGCTGCAGAATCTGCCTAAAATCAAGGCCTGGCTGCGGCCCCCTGAGAAGCAGCCTGACTATCGCCGCAAACGCAGCCACGACGATTTTATGATCAGGGGCCTGCCCACAGTACAGCGTACCCAGGTGATGCATAACCTGGTAAATGGTTTCAGGGGCTGGCTGGGGCGAGAGGTGCGCTGGTCAAAAATCGCAAAGAACGATGTGCTGTTCACCCGCCAGAATATTCTGCCGCTATATCTTAAAGACTGATCTTTTGCAGCTCAAAGCCACTGCGTACCCAGAGGTTATTTGCATGTAACAGAGTGCCGCCGCGCCACTCTTGGCGGTGCTGCCATTGTGGGTTAAAACGGCCAGCCAGTACTTCTCGACCCAGGGGGGTGATTCGGGCAGACCAGCCGTCTTTGGTTTCTACCAGCGCATTTTCTTGCCCCAGGGCGGCCAGCTTCTGCAGAAAAATGGTATCACCCAGGCCCATAAAGAATTTGCCTTCATGCTCGGGTAGAGTGTTAAAGGCCTTCTTTAGATTCGTGAATTCATCGCTTAACGATTTCAGAATGTATTCTTCGGTGAAAGATAAACCCTTCGCACGATCAGGAAATTCAAGCATCCAGCGTTTGAGAGCATTCTGCATGAAGGCAAAGTCGCTGTAGCTCATGGCAGCTGCCTTGCTGATATGCTCAGGTGTTTCGTGGGTAAAGGCCTGCCACAGAAATTGTGCCGTGGCCATTTCGGCCTCGCTGACCTTTTTCGCTGTGGGCAGTAAGGCTGCAAGCTGCTGCTCATTCAGCTGGCCCAGGCCTCTGAAATTTTCAACGTCATTATGGCAGTTAATACAGATTAAATAAACATGGTGATGATGAAGCCGGGTCAATATTTCAATCAGCTGCAATTGATCATAAAGATCATGTTCAAACCAGAGAACAACCTCTTCGAATTCGCTGGCTCGCCCCAGCAAATCAGCACGCGCAACAAAGTCAGCGGCAATACGGCCGGCCAGCTCGGGGTGGCTCTGGCAAAGAAATTCGGTGCGCTCGGCGTCATAGCCCCGCACCGGCCCCACATAGAGCACATCGCGCCAGGGTAAAACAGTATCAGCTTCTGGCAGAAACTTCGCCAGAATTTCTGCGGTGGCATCGCCGTTGGTTATATGCAGCTTCATGGTAGAAAACTCTGCACTTCTTGCAGAAA
>CAZHLC010000901.1:0-2010 GCA_964532545.1 uncultured Leptospiraceae bacterium
AAATACATGCTGACCGATTTTAAACTTGAAGAGAACATCAGAATCATTGAGATTATCAATGATGCAGAGGCAGCCCTGCGCTCAATTCTGACTCAAGATATAGAAGATGTTCTCTCACGCTACAAACTCGGCCCAACTATTAAATAGTTTTCAACTCACCCCAGACCAAATCAAATCTGATAAGAACTGGCTGCTGGCCTTCTCGGGTGGCGCTGATTCAATGCTATCATTGTATTTTCTATTGCAATGGCAGCAGCTGCAGCCGCAAGAGGGCCGCACGCTGCACCTCTTCTACCTTGACCATGGCCAGAGGTTTTCAGCCGCAGAGCAGCAGAGCCGTGCACAGGCCTTCGAGTTTGCCCGAAGTCTGCTGAAAGACTCTGGTATTAATTATAGAGAGCACCTTTTCAAACGCAAGGTTACAACTATGGCCAGGCGCCTTGGTCGCACCTTTGAAGATGCAGCCGCCCGCATCAGACGCCGCCTCTGCCTGCGTCTTGCGCGCAAGCTTGATGCAGATATTATCTATGGCCACAACCTCAGCGACTGGTACGAAACGGTAATCATGCGCTTGAATCGGGGCACTGGCGCAGCCGGGCTACGGGCTTTTTCGCCCTGTGACGAGTACTTTCATCACCGTGAACTTCGACCTCTTTGTTATCTCACGCGCCCAGAGGTGCGCACAATATGTACCCAGATAAAACTCAGCTATTTTGATGACCCTACTAATGACAATCATGAGTTCTTTCGCAATCAGGTGCGGGCTGAGCTGCCCATCTATAATGCGGCCGGCCTGCGCAAAAGTGCTAGCTATTGGCCGCATCTTAGCTGCACCAATTTTCTAAAAGAACATCTGCATTGCATCAGGCCCTGCCTTGAATACCGCAACTTAAAAGCAGACTTTGATCTTTTAAGTCTTGATGAGCAGCAGCGAATCAAACACGAAGTACTGAGTCTTCTGGGTTTGTATCCCCTGAACAATGAGCAGAAAAGAAGACTGGCCCACCTGCCCTTTTTCTATAAGAACCACTATATCTCAGTTGAGAACTGGGGTGAGCTCTACCTCAGTTTTCACCGGGGTCTCAGCCTGGGCAAAATAGAAAAGCCCCCTGAACAGTTCAGCGCCGCAGGCCTCGGTGCAAAAGAATTTATAACCCTGCCCTTTGGCCGCAAAAAGGTGAAGAAAATTCTCAGTGAAAAAAGAATATCAAAGCGCCAGCGACGTTATCTCACCATAAAGAGGGGCCCCTCGCCCGACGAAATTACCCAGATCGAATTGTCTAAGTTCAACCTGAAAAATATTGAAGCAGTCAGTTTTTCGCCAGAAGACGCTGCAAATCACTGAAAAAGGTCAGCACCTCAGGCAGTTTAAAAACAGGCTGTGCATAATCGGTGGGGCGCAACTTCTGGTCAGCGCCCTTATACATCTGCAATTGCTGGTAACAGCGGCCGTTGTAAACCGAGGTAGCAGCGGCATCAGGGTGCAGTGAAACGACCTGGTTTTCATCAAGATAACCCGGTAATAGTAGCACCAGTGCATGTTGCCCCTGTAGATAGTGCTCATGGCTGCGTACTTTTTTTTCAAAAGCCGAAGTTGCACTCAGGCGGGCTGTTTTTTCAAAACTGAGCAGGCGACAATGCACAGGTTTCGACAATTGAGAAACCTCGTTGGCATAGTAGGCGTTCAACAGATTGTCTTCTTTCAATGAAATATTACGCGTGAAAAAATCGTATTTGCCCACTTTGCTCTGCAGGCGTGAAAGCGACAGCGTCAAATCTCTTTCAAGTACAAAATAGGCAACGGCGAAAAGCCTTATTTTCACCGCAGCCACCCTTCTCTATTGGCAGCAATATTTTCTTCTACGGTTTCGCGATAATACCGGGCATACATGGCTGTAATTTCATTTTCTTCAAAGCCCAGGGTTTCTATTTCGGGGTCTACTTCGGGGGTTGTAACCTTGAGCAAATGAGCAATGTTCTGGTTATAGAGAATACGGTTTACCCTGGCCA
>CAZHLC010000902.1:0-2002 GCA_964532545.1 uncultured Leptospiraceae bacterium
TTTCTGGCCCGGCGATGAGGTGATGCCCGAAGCGGCCTTTTATTCATACGCACACCCCCTACCTGATGCATTGGTTGAGCAGCCATTGTTACCAGAGAGCGCCTACTGGGGAAAGTGGAAGATGAGCTCAATGGCCCTGTTGCGCTGGCAAGATCTCATAAAAGAGCCTGAACCAGAAGCGGCCCTGCTCAGTTTTTTACAGAGTGCCTATGAAGCTGGGGCCGAGTGCCTGAATTGGAATGTAGAGCAACTGCGTCGCTGACTTTCTCAAGTTGGCAGGCTGCCGGCCCCGAGCTGAAACACGCCCTGCGAACTTTGCGTAACGGTATAGCTGGCTGAGATATCTTTCAGAGCCTCAGAAAACTGTTGCCTTATTCAAACAGCAATTGAGACAAGGCCCTATGAAAAAATTAATTGTTTTAATGATGTGTGCTGGGCTAATTGCAGCCTGCAAACCCAAGAAACAGCAAGAGCAGCAGCAACAGCCACAAAAAGTAGAGACCACCACGACCGAAAGCACGGCAAGTGAAGCCCCCAAGTCTGATGACAGCAGATCTGGTGATGGCCCCTGCATCGGCCTGACGAACAAACTAAAGGCAACCTGGGGTAAGGGTGAGGTCAAACGTCACAATGCTGATCGCGGCACCTGCCGCTTTACTTTTATTACAGGCCCTGGCTACAATGCCATAGCCCAGGCCAAAAAGGCCGGCCTCAAAGATGACCCCAATGCCACTAAAGACGGCGATACAGCCTATGTGCTTTTCAATGGTCTTGATTGTTCGATTTCGTCAGATGAAGACCAACCAAATCAGGTCGATGTAGACTGCTCGAACGACGACTAAGCTAGTAGCTTAAAAGAAGAGAGGCCCTGCCTGGGGGCAGGGCCAACAACGATTACTGGTTGTTTTTCATATTCTTGGCCATTTTTAGAAAGTAGCCCTCTACATCATAGAGAAGCTCACCATAGCCAAAGGTATTTGAAGCCTGCAGGTGATCTACACCTTCAATGTACCAGGGCAGTTTTGGCCCACCTTTCCAGGTTCCCCAGCGCTGCGAAGACAGTGAAATCAAACCATCGTTTGAGCCACTCTGGCCCACAGTTTTTGAACCAATGGCCACAATGGGTTGCAGAATGGCAAACAGATGAGTAGGTATGGGATATATTTTGCTGCCATAAGAGTAGTACTTCACATTCGACTGATCTGGAGTGTACTGGTTAAAAGTCTTCATGTTGCTCACGGCCATGCTGCGCATTGACGCCTTAAGATTCTGGTCTGTACCGTAGAAAAGGCCAGTGAGAAAATTCAAGGCAGTATCAAAAAAGTTCAGCAGCCAGTTGGGTATGAGGGCATTGCCGATATCGGCCATGACTGTACCGCGGTTGGCGCCGTTTAGAGACGTCCATGTTGAGACTTTATTTGACATACCCAGATTGCTGATCATGTAACGAGAGTCAACAGCCCCCTGTGAATGGCCCAGAATATGAACCTTGCTTTCGCCATTAGCGGCCATATAATAAAGAAGTTTTGATTTAAACTGATCTGCGCGAACCTCGTTGCTGTCTACCGGGTTCTTCGAGGCCACAAATACCTTTGCACCCTGTGAGCGCAGATAACCATCCATGCCGCCCCAGTAGTTAAAAGGGTCTAATAGCCCGTTGGTATCACCATCTTCGCCCCAGCCCAGAAAGCCATGCGACAGGGCGATGGGGTAAATGCCTTTAAGTGGCTTTTTTGATTTTGAGCGGCCACCGCCGCCAGCAAAGACGGTCGATGTTAGTAAAATTGCTGAAACCAATACTGAAATAATTTTGAAACCTTTGTTCATTCTCTCTAAGCTCCTCACGAAAATTTGGTCAAGCACGCTGATAAACTAGCTAATTTAGGGGCAGGGGGCGTCTGGCTTTATAAATCTTCGGCCAAACTGGGTCTGGTTTTATAAAACTTAACGTTTTGGGTTGGAATAAGGGGGCTTTACCCTCAGTAACAGGGATGCTACAGAG
>CAZHLC010000903.1:0-2000 GCA_964532545.1 uncultured Leptospiraceae bacterium
TATAGCGCTGTAGTTTCCCACTGGTAGAGGCGTGCAGACTCTGGTAGCATCGCCCAGATTTGCAAAGTGCCCCAGCCTTTTCTCGGTACCATCTTTTTTAAAAATGAGTTTAACAAAGGGCAGATAGGGGCGCATGTCGCGGCGCCGGGTACTCACCTCAAGCTCAAAACAATAATAGCCATGGCCTGCTTTTGGCTTTAATGCTGTGACAGGCTCAATGGCATAAACCAGCAGCTCTTTGCGCTCAAGCGAAACAAGAAATTCAAAATCATTTTCAGCCTGGGCATTAGCTGAATTTAATTTAAGAGCCCTGCGCAGCAAATCACGAGCCTGGTTGGGTTTAAACATATGCAGTGAAATGAAACCCCGGGCCCCCAGAATGGCCGAGAGCAGGTTATTATCACTGATTTTCTGAGTATCGATGGTGGCAAGCAGGCGATGGGCGGCCCGGTACTGCTCTCTTCTTATTTGAAATTCTGCCAGATAATAGGTTAGCCGGTATTTTTCTGCCTGGCTCAATTTAAACTTGCTGGCCCGCTCAATCAACGGCTCGGCCTGCACAATCTGGCCTACCTTAAAAAGAGCCTCACCAATACGCAGCAGAGAACTGCCATTCTGCCTTATGGCACGCCGGTGTTTTTTAAAGAGTTTACCTGACTCATTAAACTGCCGTTTGCCGATGAGGTCGACTAGCTGCTCTGTTGCCGAAGAAAGGCCTTCGGCAGACAGTGCCCCGCTAAATAGCAGAAACAGCAATAAAATACGCGTCATCATACACTTATAGTATCGTCTGCAAAAGAGCAGACCTGCAATTTGTTTAGATTTAGACGAAAATTCAGCCGAGAAGTTGCTCAGCGAATGGGTAAACCCAGCAATGAGAGTGGCTGCACGGGTTTACCCCGAATCCATAAACTCACATGCAGATGGGGCCCGGTCACCTTGCCGGTGGTGCCAACCCGGCCAATCAGCTGGCCAGCCTTGACCACTTGCCCCTCGCGGGCAATCATTCTGCTCTGGTGCATGTATCCACTGAAAACGCCATTACCATGATCAATAACGGTGAAATTACCTTCATAGTACATGCGCTGCGAGCAGACCACCCGGCCATCGGCCATGGCAAAAATAGGTGCACCGGTTCGACCAGCGAGGTCTAACCCCTTGTGCCTGATAAAATAAGGTCTATGATAGCGGCGCTTGCGGTTTTTACGGTACCATTTTACGATCTTGCGGTTGGTAAAAAACTTCGAAGTTACCCGGTGATAGCCCCGTGGGTGGGCCGTTAACGAACCCAGAAGATCGCTGCTGCGCAGTGAAAATATCTTTTTCTTTTTCACCCTGCTGTTTTCAATAAGCCGCTTGCGTTTTTTGGCAATACGGGCCCAGCGCTCTTTTACTTTCTCACTGACCTTTTTTCTTTTTCGGTCATAATTTCCCAGATAGCGGCGCCAAACCGTCACGGGATAATGGGTACCATCGATTTTCACATTGTAGTTGTAGCTTTTGCCGCCGTATTCAACTTTGAATGGGGCGGTACCCGAATTGTTCCACGCTGACAGGCCTACCAGGGCCCGGTAACCCCATGAACGACCAGTTACAGGAATCTCTTTCTTACCAAGGTAAAGATAGGGCCTGGCGATGGCCGCCCCTTTTTGTGGAATGATTTCAACATAAACCGCATTGCCCCGGGCAAAGTCATGAGAATACATTTTAACCGTAAACTCAGTTTCATTGAACACCCGCCTTTCAATGCGGGGCATACGAAAGTCTGCTGGCAATAGCACCTTGTTGGCACCTGTAATGTCGTGCCACTTGTGCTTTTCAGCACGCCGCCGCCTGCGACGCGGGGCCCGCCGGGCCTTGCTACGGCCAGCATAGAGCTTCAGAGTTTTGCCTGTGACCAGGGTTGAGCGCACGCTCATTTTGTTCCAGCGGGCCAGATTCTTGACTGCCACACCATAGCGGCTGGCTATTTTAGCCAGAGTATCACCAAAACGCACCCG
>CAZHLC010000904.1:0-1998 GCA_964532545.1 uncultured Leptospiraceae bacterium
TGTTGGCCCACTTCTCGCTGGCCCGCCGAGTCGTCTAGACTGCTGGCCACCCCTTGAAACTCACCACCTTCGGCCTGAAACTGGTAAGTCACATTCCAGGGTGAGCGGCCGTTAATGCGTACATTATAGTTCTGTGCTACGTTCGAGATTGTGCCCATGGTGGCAGTGCCGTGAATATAGGCGGCTACCCGTTTCTTCGCGGCAGAGTATCCTTTAAAAAAGAGCGTAGCACCACCAAAGGTGAACAGCCCGCCAAGGCCACCACCGATGATGATGAACAGCCACATGCCGGTGCTGAACCCCACGATAGGAAAGATCACCAGAAAGGGCAGGCCTACCAGGGCAAAGATGGCCCCAACTAAAACAGTTGGTCGCAGCCAGACCTTTTTCTTCATGTAACCTGGCGGTAACTCGCGCGGTGCCGGTGGTGGTTGGGCCCCGGGGCCGCTGCCCGGTTTGACTGGCAGGGGCCCACCGCAATTGCGGCAGGTTGGCTGGTATTCTAGATACTGGGTGTCGCAAAATGAACAACTGACAAAGGGCATAATAATTCTCGGTTAAATTCTCTCGTTAAACTCTCTAAAAAATACAATGCTGATGATGCCCACACCCAGTAGGCTGAGAAAAGTCAGCTCAAGTGCCAGGGCAAGGCCTACCCGTACAGAAAGAACCGCCACACTGGTACCGATCACCCAGGCCAGGGCGAACACAAAGGTAAGGGTCACCGGAATCTCGCGGGTTTGAATCACATCGGTCGACAAAACCAGCCGCAGGTATTGCTGGGTGATATAGATATAGATGATCATTGAAAGAATCTGATACTCGCGCACCACCGGGTCGATCAAAAAGAAGTCATATAGACCGTGAATTACCGTTACCATAAAGAACATTTCTAACAGGTACCTGAAGGGCTTCTCTTTTTTCATCACCTGAATCAAGGCAAAGCCCGCGATGCCTGTCAGGGTCAGGTGAAAGAAATTGGCAGTGAGAAAACGGGCCAGCAGGGCTGAACCGGCACTTTCAACAAAGTAATTGAAGTTTTCTTCGAGGGCGAAGCCCAGGCCCACCAGTGAGCAGATTGTCAAAATGGTCAGACTTGATTTGATTCGCACCAGAAGCGGGGCCAGCAGCAGCACAAACAGCAGTTTGGCAAATTCTTCACGCAGGCCGATGCCGAGAATGGCGTAGCCCAGATTATAGAGGGGTGAGCGGGCCTCGGGCTGAAATGGCACAAGCGAGTCTTGCCAGACTACAATGCCCAGGCAGAAGTAGGCGCTCAAGACCCCGGTAAGCAGGCCAGCCCCGGCTAACAGACGGTTCTTGATGGGCCAGCTGAGAAAGCGCCCCAGGTGCATTACCACCAGAACCCAGGCAAAGGCTACCAGCAGGCAGGCCAGCACATAGCCAGCTTCATAACGTTTATACTGAGAACGCCAGAGATAGATCAGCATCTTATCAAGCTGGCCCTTCTGCAGATAATATTGTGATAGAAAACCATCGCTGGTATGTCTACGTACTTTTTCATTCTGCAAAAGCACATCTATAGCCCTGGCGTTTTTGAGCTGCAGATTGGCACTTAACATGCTCTCAACGATCAGGGTGTCGATCCGCCCCTTGTTGATAGCCAGTTTGCCCAGATCTACACTGGTTTTATAGTCTTTAAAAAAATAGGCTAATAAAGCCGCTTCGTAATAGGTATCTTTGTTGTTGCCAAGCTTCAGATTAGACATGGCCTGTTTATAACTGACGGCCTCGGCATTATACCAGGCAAATAAAATAGCCGGCGGTACCTTCTTGGCTGTTTGTAAAAACGTTTTGAAGCCTTCGGCTGTAAAATGAGTCGGGGGTTTGAGGGTGGTCTTTTGTTTGTCTAGCAGGGCCCGCTGCCGTACCAACAACAGCCACAGGGCCCGGTCTTCATCAACGCGCAGCTTGTCGGCAATAAGCTTTTCTGCCTGCCTGAAATCTTTGGCCTGATAAAAAGTCTCGGCCAGTTGG
>CAZHLC010000905.1:0-1995 GCA_964532545.1 uncultured Leptospiraceae bacterium
AGATAGCTATGATCACCCGTAAAAATAAACTCAAGCAGGCCAAAGGGCTGCGCGAGGCCTGTGAAATCTTCTTTGGTAAGAATGCCAAAAAAGAATTCGACGAATATTTTAAGAATTAGGCATCTTCGGCCAGAGCTTGAAAAGAACCCAGGTTTAAATTGGGTTCGACTGAATAATACAGATTGATTGGGCGGCAGCAAATCTCACAGTCTTCGATATATTGTTGTGAGCCCTGGGTCAAGTCTACCAGGGTGCTGATTTCGCTGGCACAGTAGGGGCAGCCATATTCGACAGTTTCTTGCAGCATATCTGACCTAATCTAGTCAAAAAGACATAGTTATGCTAAAAATCACCGTTTTTTGGGCACAAAAGGCCGTTAAAAGTTACTTATACTCATGCAATGCTACATAAAGTTTAAGACTTTACGGCCTGTCTAAATCTTACGATATTACAGGCGCAAAGCGAATTTTACTGATCTGGTGCTGAGCCAGTTTTGAGTAGAAGGGGTAAATCATATGAAACGCACAGACATCGAACGAAAACAGCGTGAACTGCGAAGGTCTATGAAGAAAGAAATGGGGGCCGATGAAAAAATGTCGACCCGCGACCCCAAATCAGCCGGGGCCTATATTAAAAAACTTACCGAGTTATTCCGTCACGATACAGAAAAGATTTATAATATACTTAATGATGAAGATATACTTGAAACGGTGCTCGAAATGAAAGAAGACCTGCCCGAAAAAAAATGGGAAGATGTTTTCAAAAAAGCAATTCGTAATACCAAGATTCAAGAGAAAGAGCTGGCCATGAGCGAGCTCAAGCAGATTCTCGAATAGTTACTTTTTGATACCAAAAATACCCATAACGCCGCGGGTCAGCTCACGGGCCATGGTGCGCCCCACCTGACGCGCCATCTTGCTATCAAGTACCTTTTTCAGCGTTGACTGGTCAGTGCGCCGCCAGCGCCTTTTGCCGCTGCTTTTCTCTTCGGGTTCTTCTTCTGCCTCAGCCTCTTGTTCGGCCTCGGCTTCTTCAACCCGTTTTTTGAGCATCTCGGCCGCGCTTTCACGGTCAATCTTTTCGGCATAATCTTTCACCATGGGTGATTCTTCAGTAAGCTCTTGCAGCTCTTCATCAGAGATGGGTGACATCTGCGAAACCGGGGCAGAGATCAATGTGTGCACCAGGGGCGTTGGTCGCCCCTTGGCATCAAGACCGGTGATCAGTGCTTCGCCAATGCCCATTGAGGTAAGTAATTCTTCAGTATCGTAAAATTCAGTCAAAGGAAAGTTCTGTGCCATGAGTTTGATCGCTTTACGGTCTTTGGCCGTAAAAGCACGCAGAGCATGCTGGGCTTTAAAACCCAGCTGTGAAAGAATCACAGGGGGCACATCATTGGGGTTCTGAGTGCAAAAGAAAATGCCCACGCCCTTAGACCGAATCAGTTTGATAATGGTTTCTAGCTGTTCAAGTAGTGTATCTGATGCCTTTTTAAAGACCAGGTGAGCTTCATCAATGAAGATGATCAGCCGCGGTTTATCAAGATCACCCACCTCATCGAAAGTTTCGAAAACTTCAGCCAGCAGGCTGAGCATAAAGGTTGAAAACAGCTTAGGCTGGTTCTGAATATCAACCAGTCGAAGCACAGATATAAATCCGTTGCCTTCATCATCTTCTGCCACCAGATCTTGTACATCAAACGATTTCTCACCAAAGAATTCACCAAGCCCATCAGCCTCAAGGGCAATAACCTTGCGCAGAATGGTACCCAGCGAGGCCTTCGAAAGTTTACCGTATTCTTCTTCAAGCTCTGCGGCCCCGCCACCCTGAAGATGTTTCAGTACTTCTTTAAGATCTTCGAGGTCAAGTAGCAGTAGCCCGGTGTCATCACAGAACTTGAATATCACCGAGAGAATGCTGGTCTGGGTATCATTGAGATCTATAATTCGGGCCAGCAGTACGGGCCCGAATTCACTGATGGTAGCCCGCAGCTTG
>CAZHLC010000906.1:0-1982 GCA_964532545.1 uncultured Leptospiraceae bacterium
CTGGTTGGCCGCCAGGGGCTGGCCAAGTCAGACCTGCGACCTGCCGGGGTGATCGAAATCGAAGGGCACCGCATTGATGCCCTGACGACAGGTGATTTTATTGATCATGGGGCCGGCATTAAGGTCTTATCTGTACAGGGCAACAAGGTTGTGGTTGAAAGTGTTTGATGCACGAACGAAGACGCCATGAACGCTTTCGTATCTTAGCCGACATATTGATCATCATCGGCAAAGAAAAAATCAACTGTGTGGCCTTTGATGTGAGTCTGGGGGGTATGAGCTTTGTTTCAATGAAGCCCTTGAAGCTCAAATCGGCCTGCGAGATTTATATTGCCCGCAACCAGTTTCACCGTGATGGCACCATTGTTTCAGAGGGCGCCATTGCCGATAAACCCGGCATGAAAAAGTATGGGGTTCAGTTCAGCGTTCCCATTTCGCAGCACCAGCTCACCCTGGTTCTTGAAGGGTTAAAATAACACAAGTAAGGCTGATAAAAACCCTTTTCTGTGGGCCCGTCGACCACAACCTTGCCTGTGCGGGCATGGCTTTTTAAATATCGTATTGTAATTGTCGTTGTATTGATCTGCCTGGCGCAGCTGCTATTTCTGTTAGCCATTGACCCAGTTGCGCATCTCAAGTCAGACTCAGCTGACTACTGGCAACGGGCCATGGGCCGTTTCATGGGCTTTGATACTGCGCCTACGCAGTATGAGCATCATCCACCCGCCTATCATATTCTGCTTTCGTGGCTGATTCACCTGAGTAAGCTCTTTGGCCTTTATGAAAACCGGCTGAGCTTTGTGCTGACCATGCAGATTATGCTTAATGCTGCGGCTTTGTATTGTCTTTTTAAAATTATTGAGGGCTTCACAAAAACAATCTGGGCGGTCAGCCTGGTACTGATCTATGGTTTGTTTTTTCCCGGGTTGTATTTACAGAGTTTTATTCTCTCTGAGAATATGGCGACCCCTCTGTTTATACTGGCCATGTATGGTATTGTGTTCAAGGCCTATGACTGGCGACATTTGGGGGCTGCAGCCCTGAGTTTTGGTCTGGCCATAACAATTCGACCCCAGTATGTACTCTACAGTCTACCCATGCTCTACTGGTTGTGGCGGGGCCAGAACCAGAAGCTACGGGCTGCTTTGGTTCTGGCCGGGGGAATCTCTATAGTCTTGATTCTGGGCGCTTTTGAGGTAAACCGTATCTCTGGCGGCAAAGTCAACGGGCTGGCCAATAGCGGCGGTACTACTTTTTTTATGGCCCACTGCCCGCAGAAGGTGCTGCTCTACACCTCTGAAGAAAACCGGGGTTACTATGTTTATAAAAATAGCCATCCGTCTCGCGGGTTGGGCAGTGAACCCTATGTTCTGCCAAGGCCCCCCTATGAGCAGGGTTATTATTATGGCGAAGGCCTTAAATGTTTATTCTCATCGTTCAGCCAGCCCTTTGTTAATCTTGGTTATCTCTGGTTTAATTTCTCATCAGCCCCTGGCATAGTTATGCTGTGGCTGCTGCTGGTGAGCCTGGCTGCCCTTGCCAGTCGCTTTCTGCGTAAAAGAGCATTCGTCAATGCCCTCTGGTGGCAGGTTGTGCTGACCTTTATTACCACTTATTTCTTCGTAGAACACTTTCGCTATCTTCATGCCATGATGGTGCCCGCTTATTTGCTGGTAGCCATGCTTTTTTCGAGTAGCGAAAGGCCTGCCAGCACAGTATGCTGAAAGAGATTTCAACCCCGTTGCGCTGCTCGCCAATGAAGCATTCTACAGTTGCGGGTGCTTGCAATGTGTTTTGCTGAAAAATAGCCATCTCAAAACAATTTAACTATTCTTCTAAAGATAAGCAATAGATGTTGAAAAAGCAACACTTGTTTATTCAGGAGGATTTTTGATGAAAAAAAAGATCTATTGGGCAGTCACTGGCCTGTTCTCGGCGATGATGCTGTTCTCGGTGGTCTGGGTGGTGGTCGTGTACCTGCC
>CAZHLC010000907.1:0-1974 GCA_964532545.1 uncultured Leptospiraceae bacterium
GTGGGGGGCTACCCCCTCATCTATTACTCTTTATTTTTTCTCTGGCGCTATAATATCCACCGGGTGATCGTTAACCTGCATTACCTGGCCGAACAACTTGAAGAAGAGCTGCTGGCCCTTAAAGGTTTTGACTTCGCCCTCAGCTTTGAACCAGAGATTCTGGGCACGGCCGGTGGTCTGCGCAAAGCTTTGGTTGAAAAACAATCAGAAAGTACTGTGGTTTTAATCAACCCCGATGTGATTCTCTGGCCCGAAGAAACCGATCGCCCCCGCCTACTGCACCCAGGTGAGCTCAGTGCACTCTATCTCAAAATGCGGCCCAGCGGCTCAAAAGAACGGGGTTTTGCCTTCACCTCAGATCACCAGATCGAAAACCGTGCAGACGGTGAGTATTATTACGTTGGTTACGGTATGGTTAAGCCCCGGTTATTCAGAACAATTCCGGCTGATGAGTTTGTTGATTTAGGAAAGCTCTGGGCGGCCAAATCAAAGCTTGGTTTTATTTCAGGCCAGCGCTACCAGGGTGAGCTGGTGAGCGCAGGCAATCTGACTGATTACGAAGTCATTAAAAACCGAGACATAATTCCCCAGAATTTAAAAACAGAATGGTTAGAGTTTCTGCAGTTCATTGGTAAGACCTAAATTTGACATTTTTCTTTCTTTATATTATATTCGCCTTCAATCAAGCGGGGGGGCCGCGTTGATGGCTGAGAACACTTGTCGGGTGGTCTCAATTCTTAATTTTGGAACTATAAACAAGGAAGGTAGTTTTCATGGCAGAACTAACATGGCGCGATAAATTAACAGACTCAATCGATAACGATGTGCTCGAAGATCTCGATCATCATCGTTCAGAGTTAGCCCTGAAGTTTCAGGGTAAAATCACAGACAAAGTATTTATGGAAAGCCGGGGCCGCCGCGGCATCTACGGCCAACGCTACGACAATGGCTTCAGACACAACGGCAAACAAGAGTATAAAATTCCCTATCCTGGTGAAGCAACCAAGGGCCCCGGTCTTGCATGGCATGCACCGGGCATGCAACGAATTAAGATTCCTGCCGGGGTGATGACCCCCGAACAACTTGAAGTAATGGCACAGATTGCCGAAGAATACGGCGACGCCATTATTCACATTACCACCAGACAAGACGTTCAGGTTCACTTTATTCATATTGATGATACGGCAGACATGTTCTACCGCCTGGCCGCTGTGGGAATTACCACCAAAGAAGCTTGCGGCAACTCAGTGCGCAACGTAACCGCCTGCCCTTATTCAGGCGTCTGCCACGATGAAACCTTTGATACTTCGGCCTATGCCATTGCCCTGAAAGACTTTTTACTGGGGCACCCCGATGTACAAGACTTTGGGCGCAAGTTCAAGATCGCCTTCTCGGGCTGTGAAATGCACCCCTGTGCCCTCACCAGTATGCACGACCTGGGTTTTATAGCCCGCACCAAAGACGGCAAAAAAGGTTTTGAGACCTATGTGGGGGGCGGCCTGGGTGCCGTACCCCATCAGGCCAAACTGTTTGCCGAATTTCTACCTGAAGAAGAACTCTTCTCAATGACCCAGGCCATCTGCCGCATTTTCGCCCGCCATGGCGAAAAAGATAAACGTGCCAAGGCCCGTATCAAATTCTTAATTAAGAAGATTGGTATTGATGAGTTTATCAAACTGGTTCACGAAGAGCGTGGCAAGTTGAAAGACGACCCAAAATGGAACCAGTACCTTGAGCAGGCCCGCGCCGGTCTCGCAGAAGAAGGCAAAAGCACGGCCGGCCCAGAAGCCACCACCTATGATAACAGCACCGAGTTCGGCCGCTGGGCTAATACTAATGTACGCCCCCAGAAACAATCAGGCTATTCAGTAATAACTCTGAAGCTACCGCTGGGTGATCTCACTTCAAATCAGGCACGCGATCTGGTTGATGTGCTGGCCAAGTATACCCACGGTACCATTCGAACCACCGTTG
>CAZHLC010000908.1:0-1972 GCA_964532545.1 uncultured Leptospiraceae bacterium
CGGTGAAACTCTGAATGTCGATGGTGCTACGCTCAATATAGACGGCAATATTAACCAGACTGGTGGTACTGTCACGGTCAGCACTGGGCAGGTTAACGTTACCACCAATTATACCAAAGATAATGCTACACTGACGTTCACAGGTAATGGTTCGGTAAATGTTACCCAGAACCTGACCTTTACCAGTGGGGGCACCTACACCTCAAGCGGTTCTGAAACCGTTAATATGAATGCGGCCTCTGGCACCCGAGATCTTAATCTGGGTAACGCGGTGCCTGCCAATCTCACAATTACTAATGCTGGTGGCACGGTGCGTCTTACGGCAAATGCAACTACCACAAACTTCAGCAAATCTGGTGCCGGAACCTTTTCAACCACTGATGGTACGGCCCGCAGCCTTGAAATCAGGGGCTCTTACAGCAAAACAGGCGGCACTGTAGACTTTTCAACTTCGACTGTAACTTTTAATGCTACCTCTGCAACAGCTACCATTGATCCGGGTACTGTTGGCAGCGGAGATTTTCATACCGTTGTCTTTCAGGCAGCAGGGGCCCGCACATATCGAATCACTGGCAATAACATGGTGGTTACCAGCGCGCTGACTACCAATGCAAATGTCACCATTGATCGCCAGGCCAACAATAGAACGGTCATTGTGTCAGGGGCCACAGTCACCAATGCAGGCAATAATACCATACCCAATGACCCCACAACTTCGAGTTTTCAGGTAGATGGCAATACCGGTACCCCAGCACTCACTACTTCTTTGACCCCAACGCTTTCATGGAGTTTTAACGACGAGACCATAAACTCGGTTGCTGATATTCAATCAGCCTATCAGGTCTGTGTGGCTTCGAGCAGTGCGAATCTGACTGCTAACAATTGCGATGTATGGAACCCTGGTAAAGTTACCAGTGCCACTGCCAGCGTTGTTTATGCAGGGGCGGCTCTGTCGTACTTCACCACCTACTACTGGAAAGTTCGCACCTACGATAACTACGATGAAGTAGGCCCCTATTCAGCCGAGCAGACCTTCAGACCAAGTTCTGGTACAGTTACCTTTACCCAGCCGGGCGGGCCGGCCACTGGCAGTGCCTTTGCCGGGCTGCAGACCCGCATTATGCGCATCAGGGCTGCGGTAAGTTTAGAAAATCTTACTTTAACACGCTTTTCTGTTCGGGGTGTGGGCGGCGGCCCCGATATGAACGAGTCGACAGAGCTTTCAAACATACAATTGTACATCGATGCAGATCAAGATGGGGCTATCACAGCTGGCGATACGCAGATAGTGAACTCTATCGGCCCCTTTACCAACGATGGCACCTTTGATCTCGATTTTTCTGGCACAACACAGACCATAGCGCCTGGTACCCCCCGCGAGTTTCTGGTCGTCTATGTGATGGATCAAAACAATTCAGTGCAGGGTAACCAGTTTCAGCTGCAGCTCACTGATACCACGGCCTCGGGCGTTACGTCTAGTCAAACCGTACCCGATAACCTTAAGCAGAATGGTGACGCAGCTAACGCACAGATATCGACTACCCCACCACAAACCGGTACTTTTACGGTTCAGGTGCCTGCGCTACAGATCACCCAGGCTGATACTGGGCTGACTGCTGCTCCCATTCTGGCCAACCAGCAACAGGTGGCCGTTATGAGATTACAGTTGGCTGAAATTGGCCCTCTTGCAACGCCCGTTGATGTCAATCAGATAATCTTAAATACAGCCGGCACAGGTGATGAAAGCACAGACCTTGCCAGCATTCGCTTGTTTCGCGACGCCGGTACCGTGGGCACTTTCGAGCCCGGGGCTGGCGACACTCAGATTGGCATAGTGAATACCTTCACTCTTGATAACCAACAGGTGATTTTTAACACCAGTGGGGCTGGGGCCGACCGTCAGGTTCCTGATAATGGTTCGATTTGTGTCTGGGTGGCCTATTATTTTCAAAACCCCGCAGTGGCCGACGAT
>CAZHLC010000909.1:0-1959 GCA_964532545.1 uncultured Leptospiraceae bacterium
AAATAATCACCCCAAATGTACTTAAATTATCGGTTCATGCCCAGAAAGCTTGAGAAGGGCTGAGGGGCAAAGAAAAACAAGATAATCAGGATATTAAGGATGCACAGGGTTTAGACTTTTGCTGTCACTCTGAGGCATCGCCGAAGAGTCTCTGCCTGGAAATTGCGGGTGTTTGATGAGTTTAGCAAATCCTTGTGAGCCTTTATACTGCGACTCTTCGCTTCGCTCAGAGTGACATCTTTAGATGATTAGTCTTCCCCATCCTTAAAATTCTGTGAATCTTGTAAAACCTTAGTGTCTACTGACGCTTCACAGAATTCAGCAAATCGGCCCTGTTCAGGCCGATTAGTTCTGACTTTTTTGCCGCTACCGCTGGGCAAAGAAAGTCTTAACAACACCCTTCAGCTGAGCACGAATACTCAGTGAGGTCGTAATCTTCGCCCTTTGTTTCGCGGGGGTGGCGCAGCAGCACGCCGGCATTGCAGGGAAAGGGTTGGGCATCGGCTGCTTTCACTTCTTCGAGGGGGGCGATAAAATAGAAATAGTCTTTGTACACATCACCTTTGAAGATCTCAAAGGTCTTGCGGCAGACGGCCACTCGCTGGCCCCGCTCGAAAGTATGCCCATCGTCGTCGGTCACCGACTTGAAAGGGCCCTTGTACACCAGGGCTTCTTTATGATCAAAACAGTCGCCCTCTTTGCCTTTATAGGCAGTGATCGTTACCGAGCGAAACTCAATACCTTCAATGATTTGCCAGGGCTTTTCATCGCGTTTATCTACGGTGATGCCATAAAAGCCCGCTTCTTCAAAGGCGGTCACAAAATCGGCCTCTTGAAAAGCACCAGAGATACAACCGCTCCATAATTCTTCGTCTTTACGCAAATGGTCGGGCACCCGCTCATCAGACACAATGTCGCTAATCGCCACCCGGCCACCGCGCTTCAGTACTCTGAACATTTCTTGAAACATCTGCTGTTTCTTCTCTTGGTCAACCAGGTTCAATACACAATTCGAAACAATAACATCAATAGAGTCACTGGCGATCATGGGGCGGTTTTCTCCCAGATCGGTGACAAACTTTTCAAGGTGCTGAAAGTCTTGTTCATTCTTTACCGGATTTTCTTGCAGATAGGCATCAACCCGGTCGCGGTCAACCTTGAGGTCTTCGATTTTACCTTTTACGAACTCAACATTGGCAAAGCCGGTTTTCTCGGCTACAGCCGGTGCATGTTTGCGCGCCAGCCCCAGCATATCGTCGTTCATATCGACCCCAATCACTTTACCCTTCTCACCCACAATCTGCGAGGCAATAAAACAAATCTTGCCGGCGCCGGCACCCAGATCAAGCACAGTATCACCTTCTTTTACATAGCGCGAAGGGTCACCACAGCCATAATCTTTGTTAATAACTTCTTCAGGAATGATTTTTAAAAACTGGGGGTCGTAATCAATGGGGCAGCAGAGTAAATCTTCTCGTTTCTCGGCTGCGCTTGAGTATCTCTGTTTTACGGCTGATTGCATGCTGATATCGCTTGACATGTGTTCTCTCCTGAGATTAGGGATATGATTTTATGTGACTAAACAGGCTGTATGGTTACACTTTGGCTTCGCCAAAGAGACCTTTTGAAAAATATTTATCACCAGAATCACAAATAACGGTAACAATGACGGCTTCTTTCTGCCCCTCGGCCACCAGCTTCTCGGCCAGATGAATACTGGCCCAGACAGCCCCACCGGCCGATTGCCCAGGAAAAATACCCTCTTCTTTTGCAAGCCGGCGGGCCATTTCATAGGCAGGCTCTGTGGGGGTAGGTATCTTACCTGTTAGTTTTTCTTCATGATAAATGCCAGGCACAATCGATGAGGCCATGTGCTTCAGGCCCTCGAGGCCATGAAAGGCGTCGTCGGGTTCTGCAGCGAGAATACTGATCTCAGTGTTCTGCTCTTTTAAAAAACGG
>CAZHLC010000910.1:0-1958 GCA_964532545.1 uncultured Leptospiraceae bacterium
TGGCAAGCTGGCCATAGCCGACGCTACTGAACTTATCGATTTGATGAAAAGCCGAAAGCTTAAGTGTTCTGAACTGGTCACCAGGTCGATTGCTCTGGTAAAAGAGAGTCAATCGCAAATCAACGGTACTGTTGAAATTCTTGAAAAAGAAGCAATGGCCGCAGCAAAGAAACCAAAGAAGGGCCCGCTATCTGGGTTACCGATGTCTGTGAAAGAGACCTTTGGCATAGCGAACCGGCCAATTACGGCCGGTTCAAAAAGAATGCCTGCCATAATTCCGGCGCAAGACAGTGAGATCGTTTCTCGCCTGCGCAAAGCTGGTGCTGTTATTGTGGCCAGATCAAATGTTCCTGAGTTTGCCATGAGCCATGAAACTGAAAATCTTTTATATGGCAGAACATCGAGCCCATTAAATCAAAAAAGAATCAGTGGGGGATCTTCAGGCGGTGAAGGTGCTCTGGTCGGCTACGGTGCAGTGGGCGCCGGTGTAGGGTCAGACATTGGTGGCTCTATTCGATACCCTGCTCAATGCTGCGGAGTAGTCGGCTTTAAGCCTGGTTCTGAGGCCGTTGACGGAACAGGAACATTTCCTGAGGTTAATGGTTACACAAAGAAATGGTTAGCCTGGGGGCCCATTGTGCGCTCAGTGCGCGATGCGAGGTTAATCTATAATGTTATCGCGCGCAAGCCGTTGCCAAAGTACAGCTTTCCAGAAAAGACACGCCTGCTTATTCCAGCAGATTTCGAAATGAAAATTCGTAACAAAAATATTGCACATGCTCTTGAGCGGGCTAAACATAGGCTGTTTGCCAATGGCATTGCTATCGAACAAGTAAGCATTCCCGATGCAGGCAAGATTTACCTTTCTTTTATCTCAATGATTATCAACGACTTTGAAAAGCCTATGCATGATTTGTTGCAGACTGAAGCTGGTGAGAAACTGTCAATGGCCAAAGAACTGGCTCGCCAGATTGTTAAGAATCCCACTGTATGGCCAGGATTATATTTAACCCTCGCTGGCATGCCAATGATCAGACCCAGCCAGAAGAAAGTAAAAAAGGCCGTTGCTTTTCTAGAAGACAGAGTGAAACACTATAGTGATATGCTGGGTGATAACGGTGTTCTGCTTTTACCAACCTCAGGCGATGTGGCCCTGAAGCATGGCCAGGCTGTTAAAATTGATAACCGACCCGGTATTCAGGGGCTCTTTACACCCACTGTTTTCTGTAATGCCCTCGACCTGCCCTCAATTTCTATACCGGCCTATTCTAACGTTGATCGTAAGACTGGCCTTCCGCCGGGAATAATGCTGGCCGGCGCGGTGGGCGCTGAGGCAAACCTGCTTAATGTAGCTCAATTGCTTGAACCAGAATTGAGCTAAAAAATTGATTTACCACCAGTGTTTCTCGATATATTAGCGAATTGATGGACGCTGCTGAAGCTGAATTACTGATGAGCAGCATTCGCAAGGGCAACACTCAGGCCGCTAATGATATTTTGAAAAAATGTGTAGAAAATAGCAAACTGGGTTTTGATGATCTATTTGAAAAACTGAATGAAGATGATATTGAACTTGTTGAGACTTATCTACGCACCGATAAGACCCGCGAATTTCTGACGTCAGCGATCGAAAAAAAAACCCGCCAAATCGATAACTACTTTACCGCCATTGAAAACGGCTATTGGCCCTGAAAAAACCCTAACTTTTTCTTGACAGTCATGGCAGTCAAGGTATATGCCCATTCGGCATTTTATACATGACTGATGTCTTCTTCTTAAATTTTAACGCAGTTGGCTTTCTGGTTACCGCTTCATTTGCGGTACTCACCTCGTTGTTTCTTGTCTTTCTGCGAAACGCCTCTGGGGCCACGCGCCATCTGGGCATGGCCCTGTTAAGTATGGGTCTGGTAAACACAGCCTACGTAGTATCTTCAACCCTTTATTTTCAGACTGCAGCC
>CAZHLC010000911.1:0-1955 GCA_964532545.1 uncultured Leptospiraceae bacterium
AAGATCTGCTCAGCATGAAAAACCAGCTGGCCCGCGAAAAGCTGAAGGCCACTGAGTTAAAATATGACAAGAAGATTAGACTTCTGCAAAGCAAAATGAAACTCATGGCCCAAAAAGAGAAAAGCCGCACCCGGGTTTTAAGAGACTTTGTCTATTACCAGAACCCATATCGCGATGGCGTATTAACCATCTCAGACCGGCGTATCAGCATCAATGGGGTGATTATGCGCGGCAGCGCCGACTATGTAACCGAGCGCCTGCACTACTATAACAACAAGTCATCAACAAAGCCCATCTTCATTGTGATTGATATCAGCCCGGGTGGGTCGGTTATGCAGGGCTACCGCATTATCAAGGCCATACAGGCATCACGTGCCCCAGTGCATGTGGTGGTGAAATCTTTTGCTGCCAGCATGGCTGCGGTGATTGTCACCAGTGCCAAACACTCTTATGCCTATAAAAATGCCATTCTGCTGCATCATCAACCCTCAACCGCCATGCGGGGCAATGTAGCACAGCAAAAGCAGCAACTGAAAACTCTGAAAGAGTGGGCCCGCCGCCTGCACACCCCGGTTGCCGAAAAAATGAAGGTCTCTCTTGATAAGTTCTATAAACAGATGTATCAGAATCATGTTGATGGCAACTGGCAAGAGTTCGCTGATAATGCCCAGAAACTCAACTGGGTGCAGCACATCGTGAAAGAGATTCGCGAAGAAGGTTATCTGCAGAAACCAAAAACAAAAAAGACCCGCAAGCTGGTACTGAGACGTATTCGCCGGGGTGAGATCGCTGAAATCAAAGAGCAGAAGATGCTGCTACCCTCGCCTGTTCCCTTTGATTTTTACTTTTTATACGACCCCCAGAACAGCTATACATGGAACTAGACAACTTCATGCAGGCCGCCATCGCCGAGGCCCAGAAGGGCCTTGATAGCGGGGGTATACCCATTGGCTCAGTACTGGTAAAAGATAACCAGATCGTCGGAAGGGGGCATAACCAGCGGGTACAGCTTAAGAACCCCATCTTGCATGCAGAAATTGACTGCCTGCAGAATGCCGGCCGCATTGGTCGCTATGCTGACACAACTCTTTATTCAACCCTGATGCCCTGCTATATGTGTTCAGGTACGGCCGTGCAGTTTGGAATAAAAAAAGTTATTGTTGGCGAAGCAGAGAACTTTGCCGGTGCACCTGAGTTTATGCGATCACATGGTATCGAGGTTATCAACCTTGATCTGGCCCAGTGTAAGAACATGATGGCCCGCTTTATTGAGCAGCACCCAGAACTATGGTATGAAGATATCGGTGAGCTTGATGGCTGAACCCGCTTACTTTATATTTTTTTAAATTCGAGATCTTTGATGCGGCTGACACCATCATCATCAACCATAATTATGGCAGTGACTTTCCATTTGTCTCGGCCACTGACTTTATTCTGCATCTCTTTGGCGGTTTTGGGGTCGGTAAAATATTTTTCAATGCCGGCCCGTAACCAGATTGAATGAAAAGTATCAGTTTTTTTGTACACAAAGTCATGGGTAGGAAACACCCTCAAGAACACCTGATTCTCTGGTGGTTTCTGATATAAACCAGTGGCCACATAATCACTGCCCTTCTTTGACAGGGTCACATAGAGTTTATCGCCCTCGTAAAAATGCTGGTCTTCAGCAAAATCATGTTTCAGTTTTGCCAGGTCTGGCCGGCGATAGGCATAGTTCAAGTCGACGTAATTTCCCCTGAATAGATCTCGCGGGTCTTTAGGTATGACAGACAACCTGATTTCTTGGCCGGTCACCAGGGGTTTCAGAGCCAGCAGTATCATACCCGAAAGAATCAATAGCTGCAGCAAAACTGCGCCAAAAATCAGCGGCTTGTTTCTAATCTGTGTAAAGCTCATATTTTTTATTCCAGTAGCGGTTGATAAACCAGGTAAAGGCACCGGCTGCCATAAAGACC
>CAZHLC010000912.1:0-1954 GCA_964532545.1 uncultured Leptospiraceae bacterium
TGCGTAAAGACCTGTTGCCCGATAAAAATATTGAGCTGAAAATCACTGCCCGAATCTATATGGCCCATATGGCCCGTCGGGGGCGGGCCTATAAGCGGGCGTTGAAGTTTTATCATGCCAGCATAAACCTGGTGAAAAAACACCAGCCCAGAAACCGTGAGCGTCTGCGTTCTCTCTATTATGAAATGGGCATACTCTATTCACGTAAACGCAGCAGCTATAAACGGGCAGTGAAGTATCTCAACGATTATCTGCGTATGGGGGGCAAAGAAACTCTCTCGCTTAAATTTGCCCTGCGCAAGCTTAAGTTTTTTCACCTGAGTACCAAAAACGGTCTGCCAGAAAATACCATTGCTGACATCAAGGTTGATGGTGATGACGTCTACATCGCAACATGGACGTCAGGCCTCGTCAGGTACTCACGCTCAACCGGTGAATTTGAACGTATTCGCCTGCCTTCGCGTAATTTGCGTAACATCTATGTAGATGATACCAAACTCTATCTTACTACCTTTGATGGCATTCTGGTTTATGACAAAACCTCGGGGCAAAGCTCGAGCATTACCCAGGGTAACCGAATTTTTAACCTGGCGCAGAAGGTGATCAAAGACGATCGTATACTTTATTTTTCAACCCTGCTTAAGGGGGTGGTCAAGTATGATGTCATTCGCAAGAGCATTGAAACTCTGGGGCGACAGTCTTTTCTCAAAACCAATGAGGTTTATGCCCTCGAGGCCAATCACCGCTATGTGGCCTTTGGCACTTTATCAAAGGGTGCAGTACTGGTTGATAAAAAGAATGGTAAGACACACTACATTGGCACCAAAAACAAAATGCTGCGCCAGAACAACATCAAGGCACTGCTGATCGATGGCCGCTATTTATGGATCGGGGTACACAACGATGGTATTTACCGTTATGACATTGAGCAGAAAAAGATAAAGTTCTATGACTGGAAGGTGGCCTTTCCTACGGTTATAATAAAACGTGAAAAAGAAATCTGGGTTGGCTCATCGGGCCATGGCATCAGGGTTTACAATCAGGCCAGTGGCAAGCTGCAGATTCTGCGCGCCATCGAAGGGCTGAGTTCAAACGATATCAATCTGTTGCAGATCGAAGGCGACTACGTGTGGATCGGTTATCTAGACGCAGGCATCGATGTACTTTATCATCCCTATAAAGAATAAGATGCGTCTATTTATCAGTTTCACCTTTTTACTCTCACAGCTGGTGGCCCAGCCGGCCCAGGGGCGCCTCACATTTCTCGCCCAGAAACCCGAAATCAAGGTCGAAGACCGCAGCATTACGGCAAAACTGGGCATAATGGTTCCTGTAACTGCTACAGTGAGTGCTGCTGGTGGTGCCCTTTCATTTCAATGCACCGGTGGCAGGCAGGTGGCCATTGGCCCGGGTCAGGCCAACAGCCTGGCAAACTTCTGTTCGCAGAGCTATCTGGTTGATGAGCAGAAGCAACTGCAGCGCTGGCAGAACGATGTGCTCAAAGGGCGCAAAACCGATAAATACCGTATGATGATCAATAATGGTCATTTTGCCCAGGTGATCAAAGAACTGAAAAAGACCAGCAGAGCTGAAAGGTTACATGCTCTGGGTTTGGCCTATGCAAGGGCCGGCAAAACCACCCTCGCCAGACGCAGTTTGTTCAAAGCTGCGAAACTCAGTAAGCCGGCTGGCCGCATCAAGGTTGAAACCACGCTGGCAATTCTTTATTTGAATGAGGGCCGCTACCGAAGGGCCAGGCAGCGTCTTCGCTTTGTTATCAAGAAACTCGAAACCAGGCTGCACACCCCGGCCATCTATTATCTCAGCAGTCGGGTACACCAACTTATGGGCGACTGGCCGGCGGCCCGGGCCGATCAGAAAAAGCTGCAGACTCTAAAGAAGCCTGCTCTCAGTCGTTTACTGGGTCGCAGTTTTGCCGGCCTCAATTGAAAAC
>CAZHLC010000913.1:0-1947 GCA_964532545.1 uncultured Leptospiraceae bacterium
CAGGCAATTCACCCCTGTTACTGAAAAGACCCAGAAATTTGCAGTTGAAATGGCGCTACGCGCTGATGACATTCGATATACTTTTAAGAATGGCAAGCGCACTGATGATGTTATTGGTGTGAGCGGTGATCAGGGCTTCGAAATTGAAAAGGGCCAGCGCGAAGAAAACAACTGCTCGGGCCAGCGCATTTACTTAACATCGTTAAGAGACTATTTTGGCTGGCCTATAACCCTGGCCCAGATGCCCGTTATGCTCAAAGAAGCCGATCAGAAAATAAAAGGTCGTCTGTATTCTGTTTTGTTTGCGGCCAGCAAAGCGAACCTTGATGATGAAAACTGTGATCATTATCGTATCTACATTGATCAACAGACATCAGAAATACGCTACATTGATTTTACTATGCGGGCGTTTATGAAATCATATAAGGGAACTCTTCGCTATGAAGACTATAAAAGTGTTTCTGGGCGCAGCATGCCACACCGAATAGTCGTAACAGAGTCAGTGAACGAAGACAAAGACTTCGACCACGAATTTGTTTTTACATCAATTAAATTTAATAATCAGGTCGTTAATTAATAAGGCTGGCAGTCACCTGCTCTGCTGCCTGACGGCCACTGGCCATGGCCCCGTTCTGCGAGCCATTGGTAAGATAATCACCACAAAGGTAAATATTGTCTTCGGGGTTTATCGCCTTTGGGTCAGCCTCGTAGCAGACAGAGCGCTGGTCGGGCAGAGCATAATCGATGTGGTATGATTTTAGAAAATTCCATTGGTTGCTGTTCAGCCGGCCAGATAATTCTTTTTTAACCAGCTTAGCCAGTTTTTCATCGTTTTTTGTGCGGTTACCTTCAAGGGTAACTGATAACAGATTAGAGCCTGCAGGCGCTAATTCATTTGAAACCTGAGAAATAACACTGATATTATTTGTTGTAGTGGTTCTTGAGTCGAGTATGAGGTGCGACTCTTGCGGCAGTTCGGCTGTAGTTTCAAAGTAGAGGCAGCTGGTACTCTGATAAAAACTCTTTGCTTTTGACACATAATCTTTGTTTAAACCATTGGGTTCAATGGCATAGACAAGCTTTCTGGCTGAGAAGTCGCCATCTTCAGTCTGCACCGCATTACCTGCCACGTTTTTTACTCTGCAGTTTGTTTTAATCTGTGCGCTGATGGGTGCTGCGAGTTGCTTTGCCAGCTCGCCAATGCCTCGCGCGGGTATGGCTGCGCCCTTCTGGCTGAACATTTTGAAAACAAACTCAAACATTCGTCTTGAGGTATTCAGATCGGCCTCAAGAAAGATACCAGCATAAAAGGGCCTGAGAAAGCCCCGAATAAACTCATCAGAAAACTGGTAGTCTTCGTGAAAGGCCGCCAGTGTACCCTTTTCTTCGTTTGCAAAGATCTCTTTTGGCTGTTGAAAGAGTTGCTTCAGGCGCAGGCTGGCGGCCCGGTAAAGGTCAGCCGTGGTTGTTAAATCGCTGCCCAATGCCTCAAATATGCGACCGGGGTGCTTCAGCGGGTCTACAAAATCAGAGGTACCCTTGTTTTTCAACACGGTTGCGCCTGAGCGAAAGTAGCGCAGGTCAAGTTTGCTGTAATCAAGCAGAGGCTGGGCTTCTGGGTAGGCAGGCAAAAATACCTGAAAACCGCGGTCTAATAAGAAGCCCTTATATTCATCAGTCTGTACCCGCCCACCAACCTGGGGCTGGGCTTCGATAATTTGAAAATCAATATTGTTCTGCGCCAGGTAGCGCCCGCAGGTGAGCCCGGCCAGACCAGCCCCGATGATTAGAACATCAGTCTTCTGCATGGGCCCAGACCATTTTTGAATAAAGAATAACTTTGCTTTGCACGTTTTTGAAACCCGCGGCCTGCAACTGTTGTTCGAGGGGTGACTCTATGTAAGACTGGTAGAAGGGCTCGTGGTAGGTCTGTGAGAAAAAGTTCAT
>CAZHLC010000914.1:0-1946 GCA_964532545.1 uncultured Leptospiraceae bacterium
CCTCTGACGGTCAACCCGGCCGGCTGAACGCCATGCAGCCGGGCTGCTACCTGAGACACCCCATGGGTAAAATTGCGATCGTGTATACCCCGAACTCTGACACCCCGGGCGCTTGCCTTGATCAGGGCCGAGGCAATCTCATTGTCTGAAAAAGAAAAGATCATGTAGTCGATGGTTTTCTGGGCCCTGGCGATCTTCAATAGCAGATGATCTTTGGCCACATCATGCTGCTGGGGCAGAAAATAGCTGCGTAGCAGTGGGGCCTGTGAAGCATCATTGGCACTTTTGCTGCGGGCAAATTGCCCTGCGAACATCTGCTCAAATTCTTTTTGAAAGCGTGCCACGGTAACAGGTTCATCGAGAAAAAGAAAATGGTTGTCATTGCGCAGCAGGCCATTCTCAGTAAAGTTGCCTGTGCCCGTAATCAAGCGTTCGTTATCAAGCAGCAGAAACTTATTGTGATGAATGGCACTGGCATTGCCCGCCACAATATCAATGCCGGCTTTGTTTAAAGCCTGATAAGATGGTGTGGTAAAGCGGCCATGGTCGCCGACCACCTCAACTTTTATACCGGTTTTATGGGCTTGAAGCAGGGCAGTGGTTACAAAAGAATCTGACAAATCATAGGCGGCCAACTGAACGCGGCTTTGTGCCTGGCTGATCTGATCAGCCAACCGTAAGCCAATTTTTTTATCGAGTTGGGTTTGCTGGTTTAAACCTGGTTCGGTATAAATCACCTCAATGTTCAGGGCCTTCTCTAGCAGAGAGCCCGGGTCAGCCTGGCAGAGGCAGCAGGTTAAAGTGAAAAGCAGAATGGGTAATTGTTTCATACCCGGGTAATACCCCCCGGGGCGAAAAATTTCCCAGATTTTCTGTACTTTTTTTAAAAAAGTTAATCTTGGCGCCGAAAAATAACGCCTTTCTCTTTCAGTGTGCGGTAGAGTTGCTCAATATGGCGATGGTCGCGGGTTTCGACGGTGCAGATTCGGGACATTGCATCTTCAACCTCAACCAGGGTGACTGCCATGCTTTTTACTTGCAACCCTTCTCAGGCTGTCAATTTGTGATCTTCTAGTTGGCTTCAATGAACAAGAGCAAATTTACGGTATGCATTGTCTATGAGCCCAGCCGCTCAACCCTGGCCAACCTGAATAAGCTAAATCGAACTTTAGAAAAGCTGAATACAAGTAAGTTTGAAGTGCTGGTTCTTTATCAGCAGGTGCCCAACCTGGCTGAGCTCACGGCCCGCTTTACCAATCTGCGTTTCTGGCGTATGCCCCTGGTAAACCCGCCGCAGGCCTGGCAGATTATTCACTATGCCGCCAGGCAGAGCCGCACTGAGAGGCTGGTTTTTATTGGCAGCGGTATTTTGTTGCAGCGAAATGATCTTTATTATTTAAGTCAGGCTGTGGCTCGAGAGGGGGCCCTGTTTTCACTACTCGACGTACACCGTTTATTCGTCAGTAGAGCCGGCAACGGGCTGTTAAACCTGGTACGCCAGAGTCTACTGTTCTGCTGGTGGCGGGCACATTTTTTTTTAGATGAGTATCTGTTTCAACCGTTGCCTGCTCATACTGCGTTGGTGGGTTTTGACCTGGTGAAGCTGCGCTCTCTCTGGCGCATCATAACTTACCACGAAAAAAAAATGATTCTGAAGAATGCGTTGAAGCTGATGAGAGAAGGTGGTGAATTACTGCAGCTTGATTACTTTTGCCAGAAGTACCAGCTCAGCTGGTTTAACACAGGCAGGGCCCGCAGTGCTCTGCTGCCTGAATACAGCGATCGATTCAATCTGAGCTCGATGAAAGAACGCCTTTATCTCTCATATAAGCTGTTGTTTACCCTGATAAAAAACATGCTGCAGAGAAAAACTACCATGATCACTCTCAAGGCCGAATTGTTTTTTATTTTGGTAAGTCATCTGGCTTTGTTATTGGCAATCATCA
>CAZHLC010000915.1:0-1937 GCA_964532545.1 uncultured Leptospiraceae bacterium
GCCCCGAACCCCCCGGGCCGATTCGAAGAGAAAAATAGAAATTTACCATCGGCCGAAATCGATGGCATACGCTCATGGTTTTCTGTATTGAAGGCCAGCAGTCTGGGCGCTTGCCAGTCACCGTCATCTTGTACGGCATAGTAGATATCTGTCATGCCCTTACCGGCACGGTCTTTTGATTTTTTTGAGGTAAAGTAAATTTCGTACTGGCCATCACTTCGCAGGCGAAGTGAAGGCAGACCGTCAAAGCCTCTGGTATTAATGGGCTCGCCTACAGTGCGCGGTTCACTGAAGCTGATATTTCCGCCCTGTTCTGAATTATTGGTAGAAAACCATAGATCGAAACCACGGCCCCCTAGCGCACCCGGGCGATTTGATTCAAAATAGAGATACTTTTCATCATCAGTGATGAAGGGCGTGTATTCTACATATTTGCTGTTGATTATTTTGCCCAGGTTTTCTATCTGAGCAATATTCTTCTTGGTTTTGGGAATCTTTGTTTTCTTCTTTTTAGCGAAGATTGCGGTAGATAGGGCAACGATTAAAAGAGCGAAGGTTATTTTTTCTGCGGTGCCCATAAGTCTATTTTCGGCAAAACTACCTGCAGAAAAGACCAGCTCAATTAAAAAACAGGGCCAGTCAACTGTTTCATTTCATTGACAGAATTATTTAATCGAAGAAACAGTCTGAATGGTGCCTAGATTTCTAATTTTACTCTTGTTTATCTGCTTTTTTACCGGCCCGCTGGTGAGTAAGCAGAAGAAAATCACCTTTTATTTCGTGAACACTGGCGAAACAGCCCAGATCAAAAAGTCAATCAAGAAAGTACGCAGGTTCTTAGAGAAAGAAACCGGTTTGAAAATTAAAACTGTTCTGGCAGCACCTGGCCGCTACTCACAGATTATCGATGCCATGGGTAAGGGTAAGGCTGATATTGCTTTTATTAATACCTTTGGTTACCTGTTGGCTCGCCAGAGGCACGGGGTCAGGCCCCTGCTTCTGGTAGTCAGAGGCGATAACCTTACCCGCTATCGTGGCCAGCTGGTTGTCAGAGCCGATGCACAGATCAAAGAGCTTGCTGATTTGCGTGGTAAGAAGGTAGCATTCATGAATAAACTTTCAGCCAGTGGCTACCTGTTACCCAGCCAGATGCTGGCCGGTGCCGGTGTTAAGGTAAGTGCTCAGCACCATGGGGCATGGCGGGCTGTACTGATGGCGGTTCTCAAAAAAAAGGCAGCGGCCGGTGCCACCTATTATCTACCCGCCGATGGCAACGGAGATATTCAAGATGCCCGCAAACTTCTAAAATTAGAGATTGCTGATATTGAAAAAAAACTGGTTGTTTTAAAGCTCACCCCCGAGCTTTCGAATGAGCCCATCATTGTGCGCAAGGGGCTCGACAACAAAACTGCGAAGCTACTGGCCCGGGCACTGAAAAAGTACATTGCAAGGGCAAAGGGGCGACGGGTTTTGATGGGCATGTATTCAATTAACTGGTTTGAAGATACCAAAGATGCCCATTTTGACGCGACCCGCAAATTCTTAAAGCAGGCAAACATAGATTTGAATACGCTCATTCGATAGTGTCAGAGAAACCTTCAAAACAAAAACAGCCCGGTTTAAAGCGGGCCCTGGGGCTGCCCCTGCTGATTGGCCCCGGTATAATTTTTGATTGCAGGTGGCAGCAAAGTGTATTAGGCTGTTCAAATGACATGGGTGGTGATTGCCCTTGTGGCCAGCGTTACCATCACGATGATGCTGGCTGCATCTCAACTGGTTCAGAAAGACAAAACAGTGCGCAGCTACCTGCTGGCTTTGATTTATGTCGTTCTAGCTGTTTCGCAGATTCATGCCGTTCTTTTAAACAGTGGTTTACTAGAACGATACGTTGTTCTTTATCGCCTTCATCTGCCGCTGCTCTTTTTGATCGGCCCCTT
>CAZHLC010000916.1:0-1934 GCA_964532545.1 uncultured Leptospiraceae bacterium
GGGGCCAGAGAGCAAAGTAGATACCCTCAATCTGTTTTAATGATTCACCGTCAGGAAACTTCATCGGTGCACAGACGGGCACCTCGCTATTCTGTAATTCAAACAAAAAATTATGTTCTTCGAGAATCTGCTCTTTTGACCAGCGCCCTGGCCGGTAGAACTTGGCTACTACGGTGTTGCCTTCATCTAGCACCACGCTATAGACCCGGTTCTCAAGGCTGTTCAGTGGCTGGCACTGGGCCGAGGGTATCAGCTCGGCCTGCTCAATGGCTTCGAGTACCCGCTCAGGGCTGAGACGATAGAAGAATTCGTGTTCTTGCATCTGCTCTAAAGCTTGATCCACGAATAGGCGATTAAGACGTACCAGATAATCATACGGGGAATGCGAAACAAACAGGCGAGGGCAAACTTTTTAAAGTTCATTTCAAACATGCCCGCCAACCAGCACACAGTTGAAAAAGGTATGGGGGTCATGGCCCCAATTACAACGCCCCAGATGCCATACTTGCGAAAGAGCTCTTTGCCCCGGTCTTCATAACGATAAACAAACTTTTCTAAGAAGGGCCAGTCTTTGATGTGAGACCCGATGAAATATCCTGAAAAGCCACCCAAGACTGAGGCTATGCAGATAAGGGTTACCCCCAGCACATGGTTGACATCTTTTGCTACCGCCAGAAACCCAAGAAACAGATCAGGGGTGGCCGGCAGAATCAGTGAATCAAGTAGATAAACCCCGAGAAAGAGCCCGCCCATACCAAGGGTGTGAATGATATAATTACTGAAACGTTCAACATCTTCTAAAAGGTATGTTTTACCAAGATAGACCACCAGGGCCAGTACGGCCAGCGAGATCAAGGTACGTGCCAGGGTACGCAGTATATCGTTACTGCGTCTATTTTCTACCGTGGCCTCGTCATTCTGCATTGACCATAAGGCTGCAATCGACGTTCAATGCGTCAAGTAATCAAAATGAATTTGACCCTGAGCCCAGGCTGCGTGCGCTGGGTGGGTGCGCCTCTGGGTATTATGTACCATATTGACTTCAAGCCTTGAAGCCGGCAGGCCGCCCATTATGCTCTGGGCCTGGCAGCGTCATGAAAACCTGACCTTCATCAATCAGAAAACCACCGGGGTAGCCATGCTGGTTGCTACCATTACCCTAAAGAATAAAAAAGTACTCACTGAAATCAGACGCACCAGCATTAAACTTGCACAAGGCACCTACACCATACCGGTGATCAGAATTGAAAACCGCTCGAAGCATACCAGAATCAGGTTTTATCAAGACGCCCTTAACAGAGAGTTAGAATTTCTTACCCGTGATTACCCGGCCTTTCAGCTTGATTTCGATGCCCGCAAATCTGAATTACACTTCTATAAAAATCTATTAACACACTTTTCGCATAAGAAAGTATTTATCACGGCTCTGGCCTCTTGGTGCATGCGCCGGGGCTGGCTGCAAGACGCACCCGTCTTGCAGGTGGTGCCCATGGCTTTTGACATGAGCCATGATAGCGCGACCATCAAACGATATCTTGAGCAGCAAAACAAGTTCGCCGCGCCAAAGTGTAACCAGCACCTGGGCCTGGCTACCTATGAAAAATATCAACGACTGCCGAGGCGCCAGAGCTACTGGCTGTTTCACAACAAACCATGGAGCAGGCAGGCCTATCAAAAGATGTTGAAAAAGCTGGGTTTTAAATAATCGCTTTTACTTTGACAGAGTACCCGGTTTTACCAGTTCGTAAGTTAGCAATGTCAGCCAGCAAACGCTTAGCTTTCAAAAAAACCGGTTTTATAGTTTTAGCAACCCTGTTTTTCAGCCCGGCGTTGCTGTTTCCCTGTGGGCCCTACTTTATCAAGGCCAAGATGACCATTGACAGCTACCCTGAAAACGAGAAGGCCTTTGCCAACGGCCAGCCAGGCATTGTATT
>CAZHLC010000917.1:0-1932 GCA_964532545.1 uncultured Leptospiraceae bacterium
GGCGCCCCTCGATATTTCAAAACTCTGGGGTGTGGGTAAGAAGACTCTTGCTCTGTTAAACCAGATGGGCTGCTTCAAAGTGGCTGACATTGTTGCTCTTAAAAAAGATAAACTGATTGAATCACTTGGCAAGTGGGGCAGCCGTCTTTACTTCTTATCAAGAGGTATTGATAAGCGTGAGCTTGAGCCGGGTGCTGGTCGTAAATCAATCAGTGCCGAGCGCACCTTCGGTGAAGATACAGCAGACGATGATTTTCTGCGCAATACTATTTTTCGTCTGGCCGACAACCTGGCCCATGATATGCGCTCTGAGGGTATCAAGGGGCGCACCATTACTCTGAAAATCAGGCTTACTGGTTTTCTCACCTATACCAGAAGTAAAACTATGAAAAGCTACATTGATGATTCGAACAGCATACGTCAGGCTGCCATTACTCTCTACGAGGCCTTTGAGCGTGAAGATAAGAATGTACGATTGATTGGGGTGGGCATCAGCAATCTCAATGTAAATGAAACCCAGGGGGCACAGCTTGATCTGTTTGGGGCCGAGATTGATGAAAAAAAAGCAAAGACCGATGAGGTCTTAGATACCCTGCAAGAAAAGTTTGGTAAAGAGGTTAAGCGGGCCTCAATGCTTGATTAGACAGTCACGGTAAGGGTTTTAGCCACGCTGTCATGATTGATGGTTTTATTGGCCAGGTTTACGGCAGCTGGGCCCTGGGTGACTGCACCATCGAGTTTGAAACGTGAATTGTGACAGGGGCAGACCAGAATGTTCACATCAAGACTGTCTACGTTACACTGGGCATGGGGGCACAGGCTGGTGAGAGCCCGATAGGTGCCCGCGTCGTTGATTACCAGCACGCTTTTTGAAGCTATAAACAGGGCGGTGTTCTGGTCATTGAGGTGTTTTACATCATCGGCCGTGAGGTCAATGGTGATGACATTGCCTGCAATGCTGACCCCGCTGCCCGTAAAGGCAGGTTTAGGTATTTTGCCCAGGTTCTGAAACTGTTTCTCAAATTCGCTGTCGGTGATAACATTGCTGCAGGCAGCCCCGATCACGATGGTACCTACAGTTAATGAGGCGGTTTTAAGAAATTCTTTTCTGCTGAGTCTGTCTTTCACTGTTTCTCGTGGTACTCTTGTGGAATAATCTGTCTTGTTAGACTGTTACCTCTTCTTAAGACTCTAATAGGGGCCAGTTTGCCAACAAAATCTTCGTTTAACAATCGGTGTAGATCATCAATGTCTTTAATAGCAATATTGCCCAGCTCGACCACCAGATCGCCCTTTCGTAAGCCGCTATCGTAGGCCGGTGAATGGGGTGCCACATCGACCACAAGCACTGCCGAATCATGGGGCAGTTTATTGCGATTTATCAGGTAGCGCTGCAGCTTCACCCGTTGCCCTGAAATACCAATGTAGCTGCGGCGTACTTTGCCATCTTTAATCAGCCGGCTGGCCACGTATTTTGCAGTGTTAATGCCAATGGCAAAGCAGATACCCTGGGCAGGTCTGATTACCGCAGTGTTGACCCCGATGACTTCGCCATTTGATGACACCAGGGGGCCCCCTGAATTGCCCGGGTTCAGAGCAGCGTCGGTTTGTAACACATTGTCGATAATACGCCCAGACTGTGAGCGCAATGAGCGCCCCAGTGCGCTGACAACGCCAGCAGTCACGGTGCATTCGAAGCCATAAGGGTTACCAATGGCAATGGCAATCTGGCCTACCCGCAGACTCTGTGAGTCACCGAGGGCTATGGGGTTCATCTGGTGGTTGTTAACTCTGATTACGGCCAGGTCTGTATGAGGGTCATCGCCAATAAGGCTGGCCTGGTGTTCGATACCGTCGCTGGTAACAATTTCAATTAAATCGGCCCCATTAACAACATGACTGTTGGTAAGAATAAAACCATCATGGGTAAAG
>CAZHLC010000918.1:0-1932 GCA_964532545.1 uncultured Leptospiraceae bacterium
AGACTGCTTTGCATATTCACGGGTATTACTTTTAAGACTGTTTTGAAAAATAACGTCAGTGAGGTCAAAACCAAAACGTATGGCCAGCTGTAGCACCACCCCGCTCAGTCTGGGGTCGTAATAATCAGCACCCAGCCCAGATAAGAACCTGAAGCCCCAGGGGCTGACTGTCTGCAGAAAGTCAGATGACAGATTTATGGTGGCTGAGCGGTCTGCTGCTATTTCGCTTTCTTTTACTTCACCATCGACCAGAATATTTTTTACCCCGTAATAGCTTACTTCACGGCTAGTCGCATATAAAAATTGAAAACCAAACGAGCCCGAAAAACGCCAGCGCCTGTTCAGCCCGGGGGTTTTGCCCACCATCGAGACGCCGAAGGCCACGTTTGAAACCTTGTTCTGACCATAGAGATTATCGGTTTTAGCAATTTTGCCATTCACATTGGTTTCAATGCCCTCAATGCGAAACAGTTTATTTTGGCTGAGTAGACCTACATGGGGCTCAACATAGAGCATTTTGGTGATGCCGATTTCACCATAGAGTTCGTAACCAATGGCTGTGTTATCAGAACCCGTAATAAAAGGAATAATGGGTGGGGTGGCCGTTAAAGGCTGGGTGCCCACCTTGCCAAAGGCCATGTTTCCCCCCAGAAAGGTGCGCAGACCGGCCGTGTATTCGGCATGCAGTTGGCTACCCGCAAACAAAAGTAGCAGACTTAAAACTCTGATCGTTAGATTGCGCATGGGCGGGCTATGAGGTTTCTCATCACGAATTAGCAGGGCAAGCAGTTAATGTTATTATATGCTTTGGCCTTTTCTGCGGGGCCAAAAAGCTTTGTTATGCGCTGCACAAAAAAGTGGTTGTCAGCAATTTCGTTATCTGTACTTTGGGTAATCAATGAGAAGCGCGGTGCTACTCATAGTTGTGACAGCTCTGGTTTCGTGTAAGCTCTCGCCTGATAAAGACGAAGTGAATTTTTCAAAAGCGGTCAGTTATCGCTGTGGAATTTTTTTCTCTCACATCTATGAAAAAGATATTAAAGAAGAGGTATACCCCGATTTGGGATTGTTACTGGCTAATAAAACCACGGTTGGTTTATCAGCAGCGCAGGTGCGTCTACTTGAAAAGAGGGCCCGGCAGTGTACCCACCAGTGTAATCTGCAGAAAGAAGCTATTTATCTGAAACAAAAGGCACTACAGAAACACATTAAGCAGAATAAAATAAAGGGCGACCTGCAGCGTGTATCGGCCCGTCTTAATGAAATTGCCAATGATAAACGAGCCTGGTTAGCTTCTCACAAGAAGCGTTATCTTTCTGCCATTGAAACCTTAGACCCCATGGCCCTTTCACAGTGGCTGGTGATTGAACAGATGGTAAGACCCTTTTCTGAATAATGGCCGTGCAGAAACTTAAATTAAAACAGATACTTGGCGGTGGTGTTCTGTTATCGCTGGCCTACAACCTGGTGTGGATCGGTGTCTTTGCTCTTTTGGCTAACCTGTTTGTTGAGCAGATGATACTGGTGGCCTTTCTGTTTCTGATGTTCTATATCTTTATTGCCCAGCCGGTCAAAGACTGGCTGTTTACCCATTTGATTACCCGCTATGTCTATGCTGACCGCCTTATATCGCAGCGACTTG
Source organism: uncultured Leptospiraceae bacterium (assembly GCA_964532545.1). GTDB lineage: Bacteria > Spirochaetota > Leptospiria > Turneriellales > CAZHLC01 > CAZHLC01. The sequence continues at coordinate 1,643 of CAZHLC010000918.1, forward strand.
AACAGCGGGCCCAGGGCATTGATTCGATGCAGGCGGCCTATAAATTCTTAACTGATACAGCCCGCCAGTGGCGCCAGCCGCGCATGCGTCTGGTACTCTATCGACCCACCGAAAGAATTCTAATGATCTCGAAAACCGGCTACGGAAAATGGATTCGGTTTCGTCAACCCGAGCGTCGCGAGCTGCTTGAGTATCTGGGTGTAAATGCCTGGCCGGCCAATGCCAGTGGCTTTCCTGCTGAGCTACGTAATTATCTTTATAATCGTGGTATCAGGTCGGTGGCCCCGATA
>CAZHLC010000919.1:0-1928 GCA_964532545.1 uncultured Leptospiraceae bacterium
CTAATTGTTCAAGAAAACCGAAAAAAACCGAAGGCAGCATATCTAAAATTTGCCGCTATTGTCGATGCTAGCCCTGTTCTAAGAAATTTGTTCTCAGTGCAACGGCTCACAAAGGCTCAATTGAATGGCACAGAATACATTGATAAAGATACTTTTGACGATACTATTTCACTCCTAAAGAATTTCATTAATGGCTCAATCTATCCACGATATTATTTGATTCCCGGCATCGATAAAGAGTTCAATATATCCGTCATAGATTTCCAATTAGTTCAGACCTTTGAATATAGTTCTGATATCTTGGCATGCCTCCAAAAAGAAAAGCTTGCGATTCTAAAATCGAGCTGGCGCGAGGATGTTCCAGTTAGATACTCCTCCTACAGCACAAGGATTGGCACTTCAAATATCTCAGATTCTCTAATCGAAGAAATTTTCAAAGATCTGAATATCTCCTTGAAAAGGAGCAGCTAAAAGAACTACCTCAACTGAGATTGCAACTCTGTTCCTATGACCACTCCGCACACGGGGCCATAGACCTACTCGGCCTTAGTCAAATTTGACAGGAATGCCAAATTTTTTAAGAGGCTGCGGTACAATGCATAAGCTGCCTTAACAAGGCGCCCTATGCCACTGCCCACACTTCAGGGCGTCTTATACTACTTTCTGAAAAGGTAGAACAACAGAGTCAACAGCAAACTCAGCAAGATACTGGTAGTCAGCGGGAAATAAAAGCTGAAATTCTCTCGTTCGATACGAAAATCGCCGGGCAGCTTGCCCAACAACGGTATCTTGTCTGAAAAAGTCAGTAACAGCCCAATAATCACCAGTACTACACCGGCAACAATGGTGATCTTGCCGAGATGTTGCAACCCTTAGTACTCAAGCGTCGGTTCTTCGCCGTAACGATCGCCCTCTGGGCGCTGGCGGTTGAGCATTGAAGGCATACCGTGCACGCTGTCGTGGCGCCGGGTAGTATGTTCAACCACCATGTCAGAGCCGCCAAGCTTGAGGGCGTCGTTCAGGGCCCGCTGCACAATGTGGTAGAGGCGCACCCCGGCTACCGACTCACGAAACTCAAGATAGCGGCGCAGAGTAGTATTATCTACTGCATGGTATAATCTGTAGCGTGACACCAGGCTTAGACTAGAATTGGCCAACAGTTTGTTCGCCCGCCAGGTGGCCAGCGGGGCTTCGACCCCACGACGCCGCAGCGACTTGACAATGCGACGATACACTGACATGGTATGGGCCCGATGCCCCAGACGGCTTTCAAGATTAAGCAGGCGCTTCACTAAAGAGTAACGTGGCCCGCCCCGGCTGTAACGATCATCGGCCCGTAAAAAGAGGGCCTGGTTTTTTGAAAAGGCCGCCAGCCGCCCCTCTGATGAGGTAGCAAACTTGTACATACTGTTCAGCTGATAAGCAGGAACCCGATGTAGCTGGCGCCGCAGTGAGGCATTAATCTGCGACACACCCATATCGGCCGAGAGGCTCTCGTCGGGTAGCCGGGCAAAACGTTCAAAGGTGCGCACTGACGTCTGGGCATCGACGTAGTTTACAATCTGGTCAATCTTGATGTTTTTGAGGGTGTCGGCCTGCAGCACAGAGCCCGCTAAAAATAATGTGACAATAAAAGTTCGCATCACATATAATCACGGGCTCATATCTGCAGTCAATAAATTTCAATCGCCCAAAAACGATTGACTTTTACCCAGAATCAAGTTAGCTTTTGACATGGTCGGCCTTATTGAGCATACTCTAAGCATTGCCCCCATGATTGATGTGAGCGATCGCCACTTCAGATATCTTATGCGGCAGCTGACCCACAGGGCCGTGCTTTACACCGAGATGATCACTACGGGGGCTATTCGAAACGGGCCCCGCGCAGGCCTAGTGGCCACACATGAGCTAGAAAAACCGGTTGGGCG
>CAZHLC010000920.1:0-1927 GCA_964532545.1 uncultured Leptospiraceae bacterium
CATTATTGAGAAAAAGGGCAGGCGCTACAACCTGCGCTTTCATGCCGCAGCCAGCGCTTTGACTGGCCTGGCTTACCCCCGGGGGCTGGTGTATAATGTCTCAGGTAATATGCTGGGCCTTGATGCAGAGAGCCTGCTCTATGCCCTGTTTTTTCTCATGCTTACTGCGCTGCTGTTACTCGATAGTAATTTGCAAGACAATAACCCGCTGCGTTGGCTAAAAGAACGTTTCAGCTCACAGAGCGCAGCCTGATTTATCTGACAATTACAATGGCGTGATACTTCTTGAAACCCTGATCGGTTTCGACCAACACATAGTACACCCCTGAGGCTACCAGGTTTCCCGAAGCGGTTTTTTTATCCCATTCAACCGGTTGTCTGAAAGTATTAAATGCCTTGTTTTTCATGATCTGTCGTACAAGGCGACCATCGGGGGTGTAAATTCCCACAGTTACCAGCTCTGAGCCTTCTTCACGGTTGATGTATATTGACACCGGGCGGCCATCGCCTGGTCTGCTGAAGTTGTTCTTTACCAGCGGCGGGGCCTCACCGTCAGGTTTGAGCACCTTACCCCATTCTTGGCCAAAATAGCTTACCTGAAGGTCAATGATGTTGTAAAAGGGGCGGGTGTAAACCCGGTTGTTTTCATGCCATGCAATCAAGGTGCGCCCTTCAGATGGGCTGGTGCTGCTGGGCACCGGCTTGGTGGTATAGGCCAGGGCGGTGGCCGAGGCGTGGGGGTAGGTTGCATTGCTCTGCTCAAACACCGAAGTGCCTTTGCTGAGGGTATCAAAAGAAGCAGGCAGAGTGGCCCCATTAAACAGGGCAAAAAGCATGCGGTTATTCTGAATAAAGGTCAGGTAGGCCTGGCCATTTTTGAAGCTGGCCCAGTCAAAAGAATACAGGTTAGCGTCACCAAATCGTGTCTGCTGGCGGGTGTCAAAGCGCAGCTCGCGACTGGTTGCATTAATATTGCCAAAGCGCCAGCGGGTAAATTTGAGATATTGGGCTTCAGCATTTTCCATGGTGGTGAGTACCGCGGTGCTGGGGCTGGCCGGGTAATCAGCGCGGTCACCCTTGGTGTAGAAAATGTATACATCTTTGCCCTGGCCCAGATTGGGGCGAATCTGTCTGATACCCATTTCATCGGTGGCATCAGACACAGGGGTAACCACTGTTGCACCGGCTGCGGCATTGTTATAGGTAGGGTGGCGGGGCCACTGGGTACCATCAAAGTAGGCTGCCTTGAGGGCGAAGTGTTGCGATAGATCAGAGGCCCGCTCTTTAAAAAATATAATAGCATGGGTAGCATCGACTGCCACAATCTGCGTTTCTGACTTATCAAGTATACTGTTGCTCAGGGGAGACATGCGTGAGTGCACCGGCATTGTATCACCGCCGTTGTCGCCGGTGCCACCGGTGCCCGCACTGGCCTCAAAGGCAACCAGCATACGGTTCCAGCTGGTGGGTAGAGTTGAGCAGTCATTGCGGTCTGACATGGCGTTCTGCTCAAGTATATAGGCTACATAACAGGTGCCGCCATAACAGTCAACTGAGGGGTCGAAGGCATTGCGAAAGTTTGTATCAGTAGCATTGGTGGTGTCATCAACCAACACATCGCGGCAGTTGCCGGCTGCTGTGACCGCAGTAGTCGTCTGAGCCAGATAAGAAAGACCCGATGTGCCGGCCGTACCACCACCAGCAGCCAGAGTGCCACAGCCTGGTACGGTACCCACGCTTTCGCATTGAATCTGGCTGTCTTTACCGGTGGCCGTTGTGTTCTCCGTCCATACGAAATAGGCGTCTGTGGCACCTTCGGCTGCCACATCAATGTGACGAGTGATGGCGCTGTTATTAGAAACGTTTGTAGATAAAAAGCCAGGCGCGAGGGCCGATCGTGCAGAATTTTGGTTGCAGGTATCGGGGG
>CAZHLC010000921.1:0-1922 GCA_964532545.1 uncultured Leptospiraceae bacterium
AGCCCCCCTTGTTTTAAGTTCGATGATTTCATTATTTCTTAACAGTACCTGTTCGGGGTGGCCTCCGCTACAGTAGGTGAGCTTCATATTCTGCAGGTCGAGGTCAAAAAGAAAGCAGGTAAAAAAACCATTCAACTGGGCATAGTGATCAACATAATTTACGTTTAGAAACGCCAGAACCCGGGCCGGGTCGAAGTCAATGTCTTTCACCTTGTCATATTCACCTTTGATGATCATGGTGTTAAGAGCTGCCTGAATACCGTGGCCGGTAGCATCGCAAATGAAGCCGCGCACATGGTTCTTACGGTGCAGAAAAATATCAAAGATGTCGCCACCTACTTCGATCATTGGTTCAAATAAAACGTCTATGCTGATACCTTCATATTCGCTGTAGTTCCACGGAAGTACATTGTGCTGCACGCTGCGGGCCAGCCTGAGGTCATCGTAGAGTTCGTTAAGTACGCGGTTGAGGTTCTCGGTGCGTACTTTTACCTTTTCTTCGAGGCTGTCATAAAGTTCTGAAGAATCAAAGGCGATAGCCACATTTGAATCAATGCGGTGCAGCAGCTCTTTCTGAATCGCTGTGGGCCGCTCGTCTTTCAGCAGAACCATCAGAGCCTTGATATTCTTTGCGTTGGCAAAGGGAAAGATCATGCCCAGCTGGTTCACGTTTTTAAAACCAGGCTCTTCACCAGTGAGAGCCGCCGGGGCCCGGTCTGAAACCAGACATTGGCCCACTTTAACATCTTTTACCAGCTCTGCGTCAGCGGCTACTGTCAGGTTGTGCTCAGGCATTTCAATGCCAAAGGTTGCTTTGCACTGGTAGTTCTGGCCATCAAAGTGGTAGAGGGCCCCCTGTTTGCTGTCAAGATAGCCGGCTAGAAAAGTGAGAATGTTGCTGGCGAGTTCATCAATGCTCTGGCGCCCACGAATCTGTTCGTTCAGACCATTAATGCCATTCTTCAGCCAGTGTTCAGTTAAGAGCTCTTTATTACGCAGTTGAACCTGAGCTTCGACCTTTTCGGTTTCATGAATTTTCTGATAAAGTAGAAAGCTCAGCACAAAGGCAAGCAGCGCAATTAAAACAGAAAAGCCAAAGGGCTGCCATGAGACATGGTAGCCTTCAAGGGGGTTGCTGATAATACCCCATTGTCGACCAGCAAAGTTAAGATAGAATAAAAAGTGAACTGAGGGCAAATCATCAATGGTCTGAACATTGCCTGCATTGACACCACTTGTGAAGTTCTGAATGACCTCGCCACCGTCGGTGATACGAATCTGCAGACGTGTGCTTGAGATGCTCTTAAGTGAATTGGCCAGGGTAGTCTTCAGATCAAAGGTGACGGCAAAGAAACCGGCTACTTTGTTCTTTTTCTTTACCGCTTTGAATATTACAATGGCTTCACTAAGCTCGCGCTCGAGCAGTTTGACCTGAGCGGTGGCGGCCGGTTTTTGGGGCTGCAGGGCGGCTGCAGCAACGGCGTCTTTAAACTGCCCCTGTTTACATTTATCAATGCCGGTAAAGTCATCACCTTTTCTGTATGAAAAGGCAAATTTAATGGGGCAGTGATAACCATAGCGATTTTTTTTCTTTACCGGCGCCCATTCAATGGCTCGAATTTCAGAGAACTTTTTTACTGCCTGTTTGCGAATTTTATTAAACTGTTTCTTTTTAACGCTGCCTCTGTTCTGGTATGCGTCAAGCTGCTTCAACACAGCAAGGTTGTTGTTTAATCTTGCAATAATGTCTGAGCTGATATTCTCACCGAGAATTCTAAAGTCGTTGCGCACCCGGTTTTCTTCAAGCTGGTAAAGGTAGAAATATACAAAGGTCGCCAGCACAAGACCGCCCAGCCCTGCCAGAATTACCGGAAGTCTCTTCTTAGTCATTGAAATTTACCAGGCTGTAATAATCAGTCTTT
>CAZHLC010000922.1:0-1912 GCA_964532545.1 uncultured Leptospiraceae bacterium
CTTGAAGCAGGGCACGGTCAGTGCGCTGTGAATAATGCGAGAGCTGATTCTGAAAGAGCTTTCAGCTGATTGTGATGGGCAGCCTATGGCGGCCCCAGCTGCCGGGTTTTGCGGCGAAGACGCCGGTGCAGGCGGTGCCGCAAGATTTACACCTGCCCCCGGCATCGAGGTTATATTCTAACAGCTCATACCAGTCTCTGACAATGAGGGTCTCATTACAATGGTGGCAGAAGGTGGTGTCGCCCTCGCGGTCATGCACGTTGCCCGTATACACATAGTTGAGGCCTTCACTCTGGGCAATCTCGCAGGCCCGGCGCAAGGTGGCCAGAGAGGTGGCCTCTTTTTCAAGCATCTTGAAGTCAGGGTGAAAGGCTGAGAAGTGCAGGGGAGTATCTGCACCGAGATTCTGATAGACCCACTTTGTCATGGCCTTCAACTCTTTTTCAGAATCGTTTTCACCTGGTATAATCAGGGTGGTGATTTCAAACCAGGTTTTATTCTGCTCACGCAGCCAGCTTAAAGTATCAAGCACATCATTCAGGCGACCACCACAGAGCTTCTGGTAAAAGTCATTGCTGAAGGCCTTTAAATCAATATTGGCTGCATCGATGTGTTCAAAAAAATACCTGCGGGCTTCTTTTTTTACATAGCCGGCGGTGACTGCCACGGTTTTAATATCCTGCTCGTGGCAGGCCCGGGCTGCATCAACAGCATACTCTAAAAATATTACCGGATCATTATAGGTGAAGGCCACACTGTCTGCCCCCTGAACTTTTGCTGCCCCGGCAATCTGGTCGGGCATGGCCTGATTCATTAAACGATCCATCTTGCGGGCCTTGCTAATATCCCAATTCTGACAGAAATTGCAGAAGAGATTACAGCCTGCGGTGCCAAATGATAAAACAGCAGAGCCAGGCAGAAAATGGTTTAACGGCTTTTTTTCTATGGGGTCAATGCAGAAGCCACTCGAGCGGCCATAGGTTTTCAGTACGAGCTCACCGCCTTCGTTCATACGTACAAAGCAGAGACCCCGCTGGCCGTCTTTTAATTTACACTCGCGGGGGCAGACGTCGCATTGAATGCGGCCATCGCCAAGCTTCTGCCAGAAGGTTGTAGCAAATGACTCAGGTGGGGTTTCTTTGGCAGAAAGCATGGTATCAGTATAACTTTAATAAGAAGACCGAACAAGAAAAAAACATGCGTATAAAACACAGTAATGTTGCGGGGGCCTTCTATGAAGGTAATGCGGGCCGACTGCAGCGCGACCTTGAGCAGATGCTAGCGGCTGCCCAGGGGCATCGAGTTCCCCGGGCGATAATCGCGCCCCATGCGGGCTACATCTATTCTGGGCCTATCGCAGCCACTGCCTATAAGAGTCTTGAAGGTGGGGCGTTTAACCGGGTCATTCTGCTGGGGCCCAGCCATTACTTTGGCCTGAACCGAATTGTCATACCCGAATTTGAAATCTATAAGATACCCGGGGCTGAGATCGAGATCTATGCTGGCTCTACTGAGGCATTGGTCGATTTACCCTGTGTTCTTCAGAGTGATGAGCCCTTTGAACGCGAGCATAGCCTTGAGGTACATCTACCATTTATCAATCAGGTCTTACCCAATACACCGGTGCTGCCGGTTCTTCTGGGGCGAGCAGCTGCCGGCGATATTGCTGATTTTTTAGAACGAGTGGCTGATGCAGAGAGTCTGGTGTTGGTCAGCTCTGATTTAAGTCATTTTTTAAACTACGAGCAGGCCAGCGAAAAAGACCGCAAAACTGCTGAGGCAATCACAAATCTTGATGTGAGCCGCCTCGATTTTGAAAGTGCCTGCGGGCTTGTGCCCATCAGCGGCCTGGTTGAGTATGCGCGGCGACAGGGGCTGACAGCCAAGCTGGTAGATCTGCGCAATTCAGCAG
>CAZHLC010000923.1:0-1910 GCA_964532545.1 uncultured Leptospiraceae bacterium
GCCGGGCTCTCAGGCCAGATGACTTCATGGGCAAAGCCCCAGACCCCCATCATCACCATACCAAATGAGGCTACATAAAGCAGGTAGTAGAGGTAACTGCGATCGCGCAGTGACAGAAATACAAACAGGTTATAGAGAACCATCACCAGAAGAATACCGAAGTAGATGCCGAAGACGTACTGCTCGCGGTGGTCTTTAGCTAAGAATTCGCCCGGCGAATACAGAGTCAGGGGTAGCAGCAGTGCACCCTCAGACTGAAAGCGCATATACAGCTGGTAATGGTTTTTCTTTATACGATTACCAATCTCAAGGGGAAAAACAAAGTTGCGATGGGCCATGGGCCGGCTGTCGAGATTTTTCCAGCGGCCAGTTTTGTACGAAGCCACGGTTTTGCCTTTCTGCAACAGATAGATGTCGATATTGTCAACCAGTGAAACCAACTCTAGATACCACAGGCTTATCTTGCTGCTGTTTTTCAAGTTTACCCGGGACCAGTAAGCTGAGGCCGTGTAACCAAAGTTTAGACTTTCACCCTTATACTTTTTGAATTCTTTCTCTTGAACCTGCTTGAGGGTAAGTTGCCCTGCAGGGTCTTCGAGATAATAGGCATGCTGGCCGAGGGTGTGATTCGCATCGGTACTCAGCGAAAGGGCTGCCAACTGGCTCATCGATAGAAGCAGAAAAATACCGAGGGTTTTTTGCACTGTATTACCCGTTATAGCGACAGCTCAGAATGGTAAAGTCATCTTCAAAGCGTTCGCTGACACCCGCATACTCAGAGACCTGACGGTAAACCTGCCTGCACAAGTCACGGGGCGATTCATTCTTCAGAGAAGTTATGGTCGTAAAAAGCCTCTCTTCACCGTAGAAATCGCCCCCACCCTTCTGGCGGGCCTCGGTAATGCCATCGGTATACATCACAAGATGATCACCTGGTTCTAATTGTACAGCCCCCTCAGCGCTTTCTGGTTCAAACAGTTCACTGATTACCCTGCCCTTATCTTTAAATTTCTGCAGATCACCGCCACGACGAAGCACCAGGGCTGGCTCATGGCCGGCCCGACTGAACTTCAGTTTGCCAGTTTCAATATCAAGGTGACAAACAATAGCCGTAATGAAATGATCGCCCATCTTGCCAATCAACGACTTCTGCAATAGTTCAAGAATCTTGGCCGGTTGCTGCACAAAGTTGGCCCAGTAATAATGAAGAGACATTTTCACCATGGTAGCTAACAGAGCCGCGGGAATGCCATGGCCTGAAACATCACAAATGATTATGCCAAGGTGGCGCTCGCCGACCCTGACAAAATCAACGAAGTCACCCCCCACCGTCATGGCTGGTTTAAACAGAAAGGCAATTTCAACCTGTTTAATTTCAGGCGGCTTATCTGGCAGAATCGAATTCTGAATTTTTTCAGCTACTTCAAGCTGGGTTTCAAGATCTTTTTTCTCGGCATTAAGCACATTGATGCGGTCGGCAAGGCCCAGCGACAGCAGAATCACCTCAAGGGCTGAGCCCATGGTAAGCCCATACTTAACAACAGGGTGTGGCGGCAGCACATTGAGAATAAGCAGGGCAAAAACGGCCCCGCCCAGCAGCACCATAGTCCAGGCCAGAAGAAAATAGCGGGCGGCCCGCACATGGTTAATATAGGCGTAAACACCTGTAATCAGCAGAGTAACAACTGATACCAGGGTAAAGTAGAGGCCCAGCTTGTTGCCGATTGTGACGTTAAGTAGCAATGAAGCCAGCGCTGCAAAGGCACCCAGCAACTGCAGGGCTGTAATAAAGCGAAACAGCATTGGTGCAAGCTGCCTGATACCGAGAAATGATACCGTGAACTGCAGAAGAAGGGTAAGAGTACAGAAGGTTAAAAACGAATTTGAATGGCTGGCCCACCAGATGGCCT
>CAZHLC010000924.1:0-1909 GCA_964532545.1 uncultured Leptospiraceae bacterium
ACACTTTTCTGTTTCACTGGGCCGGTGCCATGGCTGCAACCCAGATTGGCGAGGCGCTGAATGAGCCTGAAATTGTCAAAAAATCACAACGGCTGGTTGAGGCCGCCAGAAAACAGATTGAAGCCTGCTATGATGAAGAGCTGGGCGCCTATACTCAGGCCATTGGCAGCAAAAATCTCGATGCCAGCCTTCTGCAGCTGATTACTATGAACTATCTTGACCCATCTTCTGAGCGGGCTAGAAAACATTTAATTGCCTTAGAGAAGGCTCTCATGTCTGAAAATGGTCTTTTCTACCGCTACAAACACGAAGATGACTTTGGTAAACCCCAGTCGACCTTTCTTATCTGCGCCTACTGGTATGTTGAAGCCCTGGCCTGTGTGGGCCGGGTTGATGAGGCTATAAAGTACTTTAAAAAGTTCGGTGGCTATGGCAATCATCTGGGGCTGCTCAGTGAAGATGTCGAAGAAAAAAACGGTAGCCAATGGGGCAATTTTCCCCAGACTTACAGTCACGTGGGTTTGATCAACGCAGCCTTTAGAATCGAAACCAAACTAGACCTGCCCGATTTTATCAGCCATGAGTAAACGGTGGATCATCGTCTCAAATCGCCTGCCCGTCGAATATGATGCGGCAGCAAAAAAAATGAAACCGGGTTCGGGGGGGCTGGTTTCTGCCCTGTCTAACATTAAATCAAAAACAGAAATGATCTGGGTGGGCACAGCGCCCGGTACTTCTGGTAACGTTGAATTTGGTAAGGGGCTCTCACCAGTGAGAGTCAGCAATGAGCTCTATGACCAGTATTACAATGGCATGTCAAACGATGTGCTGTGGCCGCTCTTTCATTATCAGAGTGACTCGGTTCGTTTCAACTGGCAGAACTGGCGAGCCTATAAGAAGGTGAACCAGATCTTTGCCGACCACATTCTGAAAATTGCCCGGCCCACTGATTTAATCTGGGTGCACGATTTTCACCTTTTTTTATTACCAAGAATGTTAAAAGAGAAAAAGCCCAGGCTGCGGGTTGGTTTTTTTCTGCACATTCCTTTTCCCAGTTCTGAGATTTACCGCCAGCTGCCGGTGCGTAAACAGATCATCGAGGGTATTGTCAGAGCCGACTTGATTGGTTTTCATGATTACTCTTACCTGCGTCATTTTATTACTTCAACCCGGGCCATGCTCGATGTCAGTGACAGCATTCTCTCGTTGCGCTACCAGGGCCATGAAGCTCAACTGGGGGTTTTTCCCGTCAGCATTGACACTGGCAAATTTGAAAAGACCACCCGCTCAGCAGGCGTTCAGAAATTTATTAAAGAACACAAAAGCCGCAAGAACTATGAAAAGCTTATTCTGGGCGTTGATCGTCTTGATTACATTAAGGGTATTGATTTGAAGCTGCGGGCCTTTCGCGAAGCCCTGCGGCAGAACCCATCATGGCGCAAAAAAGTATCATTGATGCAGATTGCTGTGCCCTCACGTACTGGCGTGCCAGAGTATATGCGCCTTAAAAATGAAATCGATCAACTGGTGGGTGAAATCAACGGAGAGTTTGGTGGCTCTGCATATGTTCCTGTTCTGTATCGATTTTCTTCGGTGCCCTTTTCTGAGTTGGTGGCACTGTACCGCATAGCCGATGTTCTGTTCGTTACATCAAAACGTGACGGCATGAATCTGGTTTCGTTTGAATATGTGGCAGCCCAGCCCCGCAATAACCCCGGGGTGGTAGTGTTAAGCGAGTTTGCCGGGGCTGTGGCCACTCTGAGTCACGTGCAGGCCATAAACCCCTGGGATACCTACGAGACAGCCCAGAGCCTCAAGCAGGCTCTTGAGATGCCCAAAGAAGAACGTATTGAAAAACACCGGCCTATGATTTCGTATCTTGAACGTTATACGGCCACCGAATGGGCCG
>CAZHLC010000925.1:0-1903 GCA_964532545.1 uncultured Leptospiraceae bacterium
CAGAGCTTCTTTGATGGTCTGAAAAAGTTCTACAATCATGAAGATTATGACGCCGGGTTCTTTCAGGCGCGCAACCGATCGGGCCAGGTGCAACAATTTAAACTCATCGATCTTTCATGTGCCATTATCTACCTTGAAGCGGGCGAACATCGCAAAATTGCGAGGCAGAACTTTTCTATCGTTGCGGCCCAGGGTAAAAAGGCAGCCAAGGCCGCTGAAGATGGTATAAACTTGCAACAGCTTTAAACCAGAACAGCCTGCAAGTTGCCATCAATTTCTTTAAACACAACCTCTGCGTCTTCTTGAACTTCGTCTGCCCTGCAGATCATGTTACCTTCCTTGTCAAAGAGGTTTGAAACAGTATAAAAGCCGTCGGCTTTTTTAATCAAGACCAGCACATAGGGCGGTTTCAGATTGCCACCGGTATTAAAGTGCACCTGGGTAATAGCATAGATGGTCCCCCCTGAGTTTTCAGTTTTCTGGGGGTTGTTGAGAGTGAGAGTCGGGCGCTTTATCTTTTTCGGTTCTCGACCATAGGGCTTAGCAGATAAAATTGCAACCGCGTTCATGGCATCAAGGCCGCCATTACCACCCAGCAGAGCATAGCCAGGCCGTTGCGGCAGTATTTCTTTGATCGGCTGGGCCGCCAGACCATACTGGCTGAGCACATCAACCAGACCGGCTGCTGCAGAAAGCATAAGTGCGGCCCGGTAGTTGAGTATACCACCACCCAGATTGACTGCAATTTCTTTGTTGTCAAAGACCAGCTTACCCCTCTGCAGGGTCTTACTTACATCTGCCTCAGGTATACCGGTATAATCTGCCGCCTGGCTGATCAACATTCCCGGAAAACAATCGTACACCCAGGCATAGTCTAAGTCATGGGGCTCTAAACCAGCCTGAGCCAGCGCAAGGGGCCCGGCGACCCGGGCCGGGCTTTCAAGATTACCCTTGAAGCTTAGGTGCGAAGCATGGGTAGCACTGGCCGCAGCTGCAAGATAAACCGGTTTGATATTCTTTTTGATTATTTTACCCTGCAGTTTATTCTGAAAAGTCTCTTCACTGCAAAGCAGGGTGGCAAAGGCGTGGTCAGTAGCAACCGCCACCATGGGCACCGAGTATGGCTCAGCAAAGTATTTTGACAGCTCTTTCTCTGTGATGGGTTTATTGTAATTAAAGGCCCGCTCATTTTTCATACCGAGGCCGCGATAGTAGCTGGTCAGCTCTTTCAAATCAGCTTCGGTGATGCCATGGTTTCGCATAAGATGGCGCGCCAGAAATGCATAAAAAGCAACCAGGGTACCCTCGTAAGGTGCTTCGTGCTCAGGGTCAGCCACGTTCTCATTAAGCTTAACATAGTCTTGTCGAGTCTTGAAGCCCGAACGGGGAACATCTGCCCCGGCCATAAGAATTACGGCTTCGGGGTGCAGCTTGATAATGGCCATGGCCTGCTCAAGGCCGGCCACGGGTGAAGCCCCGCCCATGTCGATAAAATGAGTGTTAATGCCAGTCAGACCCAGCGATTCGGCCTTATGCAGGGTATCGTGATATTTCAGGGGATTATAAATCGAGGGCCCAAAACTGATCATGTCAGTGATTTCAGGTTTGAGCAGCTGCCAGTCAACCTCTAGAAACTCACATAACTGTTCGACTGAATGGCTTAACAGCTTTTTAACCCGTTTTTCGCGGGGCCATTTACGAAATTTATCTACTTTAATCTCAGCAGGTATTGTATCGGCAACACCCAGTATCACTGGGTTCGTTTTTGAGGTCGGGGCCATAAACCAGATTTTAAAAGCCTTTTCATCTGTAAGTGAAAGAATTTTGCCTTGCCAGCTTTAAACCCAAATGATCTCAATTCGTATGCGCCTGGTTCTAATGGCTCTTATGGTGATTTTCACCC
>CAZHLC010000926.1:0-1903 GCA_964532545.1 uncultured Leptospiraceae bacterium
ACCAGCTTTCAGGTTTCAGGTGGTGTGGGCAGCTTAGCCATTAGCGATACCATTAAGATTGGCACAGAAAGTGCTAATACGGTAAACGCAGTATCGTACCAAGATCGCATCTTTACCATTCAGCTGCAGTCGAATATTCTGCAAGATTATACCAATGTTGGTGTTACTGCTGTACCGGTAACCCTTGCCGGTGGTGGTTTCAGTGGCGAGCTGCGCTTTGACATTGTTAATACGGCCAATGCTTCGGTGAGAACTCTGGTGGTGCATAATGTACCCAGCAACGAAGGCCTAGCCGAAGGCACAGCCGATGCCGGTCGTCAAATTTTCATTGGTTCGAGCAGTGCACCGATAGCGATTTCGAGCGTATCAATCGAGCGAGATGTCTATGACATTACTCTTCAGAATGCCATTGTGCATGATCAGGCTGCTGGCAGCCAGGTAATCGTCGAGCTTGGTTCGGCATTGAGCGGGTCTCAGCTGAGCGTGGCCTACCATACCCGGGCCAGTGATTCAACTGACTTTTTTGAACAGTGGTTCGCTGATGCATTTGCGCAAATTGTTCCTGCAGGCATGCAGCAGTATGGGCCTCTGCAGAGAACTTCAGATGCACCGTGCAGCCCCTTCTTGCCTGGCAATTGTCTTGGCTATGACAATAGCCTTATTGTGAACAATTGGTTAGGTGCAGCATCTTTTGAGAACGACTGGGCAGACGCTTCAAAGTTCAATGATTTTGCCAGTGGCTTTCAATTTCCCTACAGTTTGCTGCATACCAGCCTTGGTTTCAACTTCTTCGTTGATAACTGGCCATCGTCGATGGGCCCAGTGCCTGATCAAGATAATGCCAGTATTACAGAGACAAAGGTTAATTCTACAGACTCGGGCTGTCAAGACACATCGCGAATTGCTGTCACTGACAACAATAAAGCCTTGATTGTCTGGGCCTCGACTGAGGGGGTTAGCACCTGTGGTGATCAGCCAACAGTGATTCGAGGGCAGGTTGTCGACCTTACTCAACCGGTAGGAATGCAAGACGACGGTTCAGACTTTCTAATTAGCGGCGCAACAGCAATAGTCACCAAGGGCAACATTGAGTTAGCTTCTATAGGAAATAAGATTTTGGTCGCCTGGAGAGCAGGTAGCGATGGTGGTGCTGCAGAAATTCGGGGCCAGATCGTTGACCTGGGTCAACCTTCAGGTTCTGAAATAAGCTCAGCCGACTTCAAGATTGCAGACATCAGCTTTGTGAATAATTCGTGGGGCTTTGGTTTAGATGCCCTGACTTCAAACAAGTTTCTGGTAGCTTACCCCCATACGAATCTCACTTACGGTGTATTTCTTGATCTATCGCAGGCGCCCATTGTGCAAACACCATTTCAAATTGGTACCGCACAATATTCATCAGGCGGTGATATTTTTGTGCATACCCGGGTTGCTGCAGGCACCAATGGTAAGGCCTTAGTTGCCTGGGAATATCAAAATGGCTCTGGTAACACGTCACTTCCTGCGCAAATAGTTGATGCCAATGCTTCACCGGGTTCATATAATTATGGTAGCCAGATTACCATAGGTTCTGACCGCCGTTTCAGCCGAATCGTCACACATGGTCATCGAGCATTGGTGGTGCATGAAGACAGATTTTCGCCTTTTGATGGTGTTAAGGGTCGCTTCATTGACCTTGAAGCTTCAGATGCTGGTCGTTTTCTCAGCAACGAGTTTCAAATATCTTCAAGCGACACCAGCATTCAGCATGGGGGCGTGTATGCCGACCAAGGCCGAGTCTTGGTGGTGATGCATGCCGGCCAAAGCTCAGGCAACTTTACGGTGATGGGCAACCTGGTTGATTTCGATGCAGCAGGGGGCAACTACGTACAGGGCCCTGATTTTCAGATTGGTGATGCCACTT
>CAZHLC010000927.1:0-1900 GCA_964532545.1 uncultured Leptospiraceae bacterium
GGGTTAGCGCTTTTCTTTGCTGTCTTGACACGAAATAGATTCGCCCTAACCCATGGAATGGCTACAGATTATATTCTGTAGCCATTCCATGGGTTAGGGCTTTTCTTTGCTGTCTTGACCTGAAATAGATTCGCGCATGCCGGTGTCGGCCTGTATATTGCGCAGACGGTAATAATCCATAATTCCCAGATTGCCTTTTTCAAAGGCGGCAGCAATAGCTTTTGGCACTTCAGCCTCGGCCTCTCTGAGCTTAGCCTCCATCTCTACTACGCTGGCCTTGTTTTCTTGCTCTTGAGCAACGGCCATGGCCCGGCGCTCTTCGGCCTTGGCCTGGGCAACCCGCTTGTCGGTTTCGGCCTGGTCGCTTTTGAGTTTGGCGCCAATGTTTTCACCCACGTCAACATCTGCGATGTCAATAGAGAGAATCTCGAAGGCAGTGCCTGAATCGAGACCCTTTGATAACACCGCCTTTGAAATTACATCAGGGTTTTCAAGTACCTCTTGGTGGCTCTTGGCTGAACCAATCGAACTTACAATACCTTCACCCACGCGGGCGATTACAGTTTCTTCGGTGGCACCACCAACCAGGCGTTCAAGGTTAGTGCGCACAGTTACCCTGGTTACCGCTCGCAGTTGAATACCATCTTTGGCTACAGCCGCAACCATGGGTGTGCTGATCACCTTGGGCAATACCGACATCTGCACCGCTTCAAGAACATTTCGACCGGCAAGGTCAATAGCTGCGGCTTTTTCAAAGGTCAGGGGAATTTTGGCTTTGTCGGCAGCAATGAGTGAATTCACAACCCGCTCAACGTGGCCCCCTGCAAGAAAGTGACTTTCAAGCTGCTCACGTCGCAGCTTCAAACCAGATTTGGTCGCTGCAATCAGCGGTTCAATGATAGCACGCGGGGGAATTTTTCGCAGTCGCATGGCGATAAGCCCAACGATATTGATGAAAACCCCACTGGCCATCGCCGAGATCCATAATCCGATAGGAACAAAATAAAACAGTAGAATGAGACCGATCAGGGTCGCTGCGATTATTAAAATAGGTATTGCCATGGGTCAGCCTATACCCTGCAATTGGCGGGCAAAGCATTTTATACTAATGGCCGGGGCCAGGCATAGCCAATTGCCAATGGGCACCCTGGAGCTGCAGGCTCTGGGGCCCAGACGGCTTGGCTGTAACCACAGAATTGTCGATCTGATCTAGCAACTGCATGGCCGGTGAGTATATTCTCAGCACGAATTTGCTCTCGAGCCTGAACCCGAGGCTGCCTGAGATGCGAAAATGTGGTGTAGTATCGTTTTTGTTCGAGGTGGCCCAGACACTGGTGCTGCCATAGAATATCTTGTATTCACCTGGTTGAATGATATTGTCTGTAGTGTAGTAGCGGTTGTCTTCAACCGGTATAGCAAAATGATTTCTTTGGTCGTTTTCACCAAACTGCAGAACAAAGTGAGAGAGATCGATGGCCCGGCATTGGCCGACGTGGCATGAGTTGTTATAGATCTCTACAAAATCATCGTGCCTGCTGAGAGGCGAGCCTGCCCAGTGAATTTCAGAAAAAATTATCTCACCGGGCTGCACCTGCACCTCTGCTGAATTATTTGAAAACCGCAGCGGCCCGGCCTTGGCCCATGCAAGCTCAAACTGGCGGCGTAGATTCTGCAAGAGTTCTCTGTTTTCTATAAACATGATGTTTTCATCGTTTTTATCGAAGCCGTTGCCTGACCAGTTGGCCGAGCCGGTAATAACAGATTTTTCATCGATCAACATGGTTTTACAGTGCATCTTTCCCCCCGCTGAGAAATCTTCATATACAATCTCATTTTGATTACCATCGCCCCTGACGGTCAACCCGGCTAGCTGAACGCCATGCAACCGGGCTACTACCTG
>CAZHLC010000928.1:0-1894 GCA_964532545.1 uncultured Leptospiraceae bacterium
GTGACTCATGCAGCGCAGCGGCCCCGCCCGAGGCGCTAACCAGGCGCATGAAGTTGGTCATACCAAGGGTGCAACGGGTCAGCCCCTGGCCTTCTTTGCCCAGCAGCTCTGCGGGAGTGTTCTCGTAAACGACTTCGCAGGTGGGCGATACATGAATTCCCATTTTCTTTTCGATGCCGGCAATCTCGGTATCTTCGCTGTTTACAAAGAAAACCGAAAGACCGCGGGCCCCACCGCCTGGCTTGCCGGTGCGGGCCAGCACCAGCTGCACAGCCCCATAGGGGCCAAGGCCACAGCCCTGAGATATATAACGTTTGGCACCGTTAATGAGATAGGTGCCATCATCTTGTTTAGTAGCGGTGGTTCGTATGTTGGCAAGATCTGAGCCGAAGTCTGGCTCTGTCAAAGACATGGCAAACAGGCGTTCACCGGCAGCGGCGGGCGCTGCCCATTTTTCAATCTGCTCATCGCTGCCATAGCGGGCTGCTATCTGGGCCAGGTTCAGCAGACTGGTAGTCATGCAGAATGAAACATCGGCCCGGGCGATTAAGAAATTAAAAAGAGCTGACATAACGGCCGGCATGCCCAGCCCACCTGCTTCGCGGGGCATAGAATAGGGCATAAGGCCGGTTTCTCGAAACTTTTCATAGAGTTTCACATTCTCTGCAGGAAATTCAACCTTACCCTTCTCATATTTCAGGCCTTTTTTATCCATGGTTTGTGAGACCTGTGACGCTTCATAACCACAGAAATTGCCCATGGCGCTGATGGCTGAACGATAGAGATCGAGAGCCTCTTCTATATTGGCCGGGGCCATGGCAAAGCGCTCATCGTTGGTCTCTTGAAACTTTTTATGATGTATAAAACCCTCACCCTCGCAGGCCTCGATAATTGGCTGCCAATCGATGAGTTTCTCAAAGAGAAGAACCATATCGGCGTCATCTGAATAGTAGTTGTTGGCTATCATATTGTGCTACCCCACTGAAAACTGTATGAAACTTACTGAAAAAAAAAGCGAGCGGCCCTGACAAGTTAAAGGCTTTCTAAGCCAAGGGCTGTAGAAAGGGCAGTGTTGAGCTCTTTCATTTGGGCTGAGTTTAAGGCGCCTACATAATTAGTCAGCTTTGCTTTTTCAATGCTGACCAGATAATCACATAATACCGCAGATGGGTTTTTTAAGCCGTTTGGTTCACCAACGATCACCTGGGTCTGTAGCCCTTCAAAATTTGAAAAGATAGGGGCACAAATTACGGTTGAAAAATTAGACTCAATAAGAGCCGCCCGACTGACTATAGCGTAGGCACGCTGCTTACGTGGGTCGCTTTTCGTACCCTGTTTGACTAGAAAGATGTCACCCCGCCTCATGGTAATTGCTGGTCACCCAGGGTGTCGTGCAATTCATCGGCTATTTTTTGCGATATGTTGTTCAACTTAGCAACTTCTTGTTCATCGCGCTTTTTTTGTTTCAAACGCTGCAACTTTTCACGGGTTGCTTCAAGAATGAAAGCTGATCTACTCTGGCCTGTCTCATTAATTTCTGCAATTATCTCTTCAGGCAGACTTATTGAGGTCTTCACAGTCATACCGAAAGTATACCGAAGTATTCGGTATTTGGCCATTATAGTGAAGCATCTTTGATTAGACCCATATTCAATTATCCCTAAAACCCTGAAAACAATTGACGCGGTGCCCCAGACTTACCAATAGGTAAAAACCGACCGATCGGTCGGTCGAACAGGAGGGAGAAAATGCAAAAAAGCGACAAATCAATGAAAATAGCGGTGATTGGTGCCGGGCCCTCGGGCTTAACGATCTCTCACCAGCTGAAAAAGCGGGGTTTTGAGAACGTGACTGTTTTTGAGAAAAACCAGAGCCCCGGTGGCAAGGTGCTCTC
>CAZHLC010000929.1:0-1890 GCA_964532545.1 uncultured Leptospiraceae bacterium
TAGGCATCGGGACCAACAACCCAACTTACTCACTTGATGTTATAGGTGATGCCGGCTTTGATGAATTTATCTACCATAACGGCGACACCAACACATATGTTCAATATGCAGCCGACACTATTAACCTGGCTGCAGGTGGTGCCACCATGCTCAGCTTGAATGAAGCCGCCAACGATGTCATAACAGTGCGTGGTGCTATTCTAGCCGATGATACTGCAGCCACCACCCCAACCTCAGGTGCCGGTACCCGCATGATGTGGATACCGGCTAAAGGCGCCTTTCGGGCCGGTGTGGTCAACGGCGACGGAGACTGGGACGATGCCAATATTGGCACCCGCTCAGCAGCCTTTGGTAATAATACTCGTGCCAGTGGTGCTTATGCCTTTGCAGCTGGCAACGGCTCTAATGCCACGGGCGATAATACGATTGCCCTGGGTAGCTTAGCGACTGCATCGGGTGCAGGTGCCTTCGCATTTGGTAACCTGGCGGCGGCAGGCGGTGATAATTCGATAACCATTGGCAGCATTTCTCAATCACAGGCTGATTTTTCGGTAGCTATCGGCTTCGGCGCAACCGTAAGCAACACCAGTCATACCGGGGCCGTTGTGATCAAAGATGGCCTTGGCACGCAAACTTCATTTTTAGCAAACTCAATGACTATGAAGTTTCAAGGGGGATATCGCTTATACTCGGGCGGTTCTACTGGGGTTCAGCTAGCCGCTGGTGGCAATGCATGGGGCACAATATCTGATCAAAACCTGAAAACCGATTTTGAGCCAGTAGACACCGAGGCATTGCTACAGAGAATTCGGGCCTTCAAGCTGACCACCTGGCGCTATAAGTCGCAAGATAATTCGTTCAGACACTATGGCCCCATGGCACAAGACTTTAATAAAGCCTACGGGCGTGATGATCTTGGGCCCATAGGCGACGATAAATCTATCAATGGCCATGATTTCAGCTCGGTAAACTTCTACATGATTCACGCCCTTGAAAAACGCACTGCTGAGAATAAAGCCAGTGACGAAAGTCTGCAACAAGAGAATGAGCGCCTTAAGGGCAAAGTCAATGAGCTTGAACAGCGCCTACAGAAAATCGAAGCCCTGCTAGATAAGCGAAAGGCCTGACTTCTTGCGTGGAACAGGCTTTACAATCTGTCTAAATTGCCTAATCTGTAATTTCGCAATATCTTTGTTAGAGAATTATGTCTGATCAAAGCACATATTATATTGAGACCTATGGCTGCCAAATGAATGAGTATGACTCATTGATTGCCCAGCGCATTCTCGATGAGAAGGGCAGCGCCCGGGTTACCCAACCCGACGATGCTGATTTGATATTGCTCAATACCTGTGCCATTCGTGAGAATGCTCATACTAAAATCTACAATCGACTGCGCTCACTTGAGCACCTGCACAAACGCGGGGCTGAGATTGGTGTGCTTGGCTGTATGGTGCAGAATCTGCGCGAAGAAATTCTGTACCAAGACCTGCCCATCGATTTTATTCTCGGGCCTGACGAATTGCGCAAGCTGAATAATATCCACCAGAATGGTCATGAGAATAAAAAAGACCAGGTGCGTGCCCACCTCAAGCTCACCCGCACTGAACTCTATGATGATTTAACCCCATCGGTTGAGCATCACTTCAATGGCGAGCAGAGTAAGATTACCGCCTTTGTGACCATTCAGCGGGGCTGCGATAATTTCTGCACTTTCTGCGTGGTGCCCTATACCCGCGGGCGTGAACGTTCGCGCGAGCCCCAGTCGATCGTTGATGAAATCAACAAGCTGGCCGAGGGCGGCATCAAATCGGTGGTTTTGCTGGGCCAGAATGTAAACTCATACCAGAACGGTAATACCAGCTTCACAGGTTTAATCGAAAAGATTCT
>CAZHLC010000930.1:0-1888 GCA_964532545.1 uncultured Leptospiraceae bacterium
TGATGATGGGGGTCTGGGGCTTTGCCCATGAAGTCATCTGGCCTGAGAGCCCGGCCCTTGCCAACCGGGCCATTCCGTTTTTTATTGGTACAGCTGCTTTGTTTGGCATTTTGTTTGCCCGCAACTTTTTGCAGACGCAAGAAGAGAGTCGTATTCTCAATGGCGTGCTCTGGGCCAATGTGGGTATCTCGGCCGTGGCTATCTTTACCAGCATTTTCTTGAGCTATGGGCTGGCGATTCGCATCTCGCTGGCGGTGGGGTTGATTGCCACCCTGGCGATGTTTATCTCAACCATCATTCGTTATGTACGTGGCTATAAGCCGGCCCGTTTCTTCTTGCTGGCCTTTGTAACCCTTGTGCTGGGTATCGTGGTTATTATTTTCAGAAACCTGGGGTTACTGCCCTTTAATTTTTTCACAAATTACTCTTCGCAGATCGGTTCAGCGCTTGAGGTGGTACTGTTGGCCCTGGCTCTTGGTGACCGTATAAATATCCTCAGAAATGAAAAAGAGCTGATTCAGCAAGAAGCTTTTGAAACACAGAAAGAGATGGCCACCGCCTTTGCCCGCTTTGTGCCCGAACAGTTTCTCAAATTTCTGGGCAAAGAAGATATTATCAACGTTTCACTGGGCGATGCGGTTGAGAAGAACATGGCGGTGCTGTTTTCTGATATTCGTGACTTCACCCGGCTGGCCGAGGGTATGTCACCCCGTGAAAGTTTTGACTTTGTAAACACCTACCTCAAGGTGATGGGCCCGGTTATTCGTAACAATAACGGTTTTATCGATAAGTTTATCGGTGATGCCATTATGGCATTGTTCCCTGAAATTGATCAGGCCATCGCGGCAGCCATTGATATGGTAAAAGCTCTGCCGCGCTATAACGAAGAAGCTCGTGCGAATGGCTTTCCTGAAGTGCGTATTGGCATTGGCCTGCATGGTGGCCATCTTATGCTGGGTACCATTGGCGAAGAAGGCCGTATGGATGGTACGGTCATCTCAGATGCAGTGAACCTGGCTTCGCGCATTGAAGGCCAGACCAAAAAGTATGCCCTGCCGCTGCTGATCAGCGAAGAAGCTGTAAACGATGTGGCCCCGGGCAGTGCATTCAAGTTTCGCAAGATTGATACGGTGCAGGTCAAGGGCAAAGAGAAGCCGGTGGGCATCTGCGAGGTATTGAATATTTACCCAGAAGAGGTTATGGCCAGAAGAGTGGCATCGGCCCCCCAACTGGCTGAAGCTGTTGAACTTTTCAAAGACGGTGACAAGTCGGCAGCAGGCGACATAATCTCGAAATTACATCAGGCCGACCCTGATGACCGGGCCCTGGCCTACTATAAATCACAGCTCTAAACTTTAATCTTTTTGCAAAAAAAGCGCAGCGCTTTTTTCACCTTCGCATCAAAAATATCTTCAGGAATTTTCTAATCTATCGAAATATTAGATAGAGTCGTTCATCTGGCGGCGGCAAGGATGCCAATGTCAGGTGTGCCGGGGCAATATCCGGCAGGGCCATGCCCCCGGCTGAAAAAAACAAAGAAAGTTGAGAATAGTTTCAAGGAGGAAACACAATGATAATCAACCACAATCTCAGTGCTATTAATACGCACCGCACTCTGAAGTTTCAAGAGTGGGCTACCAACAAAGATATGGAGAAGCTCTCAAGCGGTATGCGTATCAACCGTGCTGGTGACGACGCTTCAGGTCTGGCTGTGTCTGAAAAGATGCGAGCCCAGATTCAGGGTCTTCGCCGAGCTGAAATGAATACCGAAGACGGTATGAGTTTCATTCAGACTACTGAAGGTTACCTGCATGAAACGCAGGAAATCGTTCAGCTAATTCGCGTACTGGCTGTACAATCTGCCAACGGTATTTATACCGAAGAGGAT
>CAZHLC010000931.1:0-1888 GCA_964532545.1 uncultured Leptospiraceae bacterium
CACGAATTGCGTTGTGGGGGCAACCACCCGTTTCAACACCCATGATGCGGCCTGGCTCAAGCACATTCTGGTTGGTAAGAAACTGTGCGTCTTCACGGGTATAGATATCATTAGTAATGGTTATGATAGAGTATTTATCTTTAAGGTGTTGGCACAGTCGTAAGAGCAGGTGTGTTTTACCTGACCCCACAGGGCCACCTATACCGAAGCGTACTAATTTTGACATGTTTTTACATCCTCATTTTATTATGTTCTAAAATAGCGGGCAGATAGATTGCTGTGGGCTGCCTGACCAAAGTCAAGTGCAGGCAGATTGTTTAAAGGTTTTTTCTCTGCAATACCGGCCAGATTCAGCTCTTCTATCTGTTCGATCATGATGGCGATAAAGCGATTGGCTTCACGCTGCCCCAGTGGAATAATTCGCTGCGCCACCTGCGACCATTGTCTTATGGCAGTAAACAAAAAGGTCTGCACGGCCTCGGCCGTGTTGAGACCAAAATATGCACAGACAAAGCCCCAGGCAAGGGGCAGCTGCAGGCAGAAGGCCTGTGGCTGCTCACGGTTTTTTTCATCAATGGTGGCACGCAGCCTTGTTATCTCTTCGATATGATAACTCTCGTTTACGGCTTTCAGAAACGAGCGGCCGACCTGGGCAGCGCCGGCCCGGCTTTCAAGTGAGGGTCTGAATGAGATGGCCTGCTCATCAAGGCGCAACAGTTCGCTCAGATTTTCTCTGCAGCCCATGGCCCTGGCAACAAATACTGCATCAAGGCTGAGCCATGAATGCTGCAGGGTTTCTTCTGTGAAATCTAGAAGGCTTGCATGGTCATAGACCCAGCCTTCGATAATGGCATACTCAAGCCCCCATGAGTAGGCAAAACCACCGGTCGGAAAGGCTGAGTCTAAAATATGTGCTAAGCGTAACAATTGCGACTTGCTTTTAAAAGCTGATTTTCTATTTGAGCAAAGATGCTGTAAAGCGGCTGGCTGCGTCAACAGTTAAAAGGTTACCAGATTTTTTCAGCATTTTTGTCGGTTGAGGTGCGGCCATACCGGTAAAGAATTTCGGCGAGGGCACGCCTTGTGTAAGGTTTGGCAAGTATGTCGTTCATGCCGGCTGCCATATACTTTTCAAGGTCACCCTTGAGTGCGTTGGCGGTGCAGGCGATGATGACTGGGTTGTAATCTGCCTTTTCTCTAATCTGCCTGGTCGCCTCGATGCCGTCGATGCCCGGCATCATAATATCCATAAGAATAATATCAAAGATGGCTTTGGTAGCCTCTTCAATGGCCTGCTCACCATTAACAGCGTAGGTCGCACCTAATTCAAGTTTCGTCAGAAACAGCTGAGCCAGTTCACGGTTGGCCACGTCGTCTTCAACTACCAAAATGCGCAGGTGGGCGCCTGGTTTTAGCTGTTCGTCGGGCAGGCCTGCCAGATTTTCAGTGCCTTTATCAAGGTTCAGAATAAAGCGAAAGCTACTGCCAATGCCCGGCTGGCTGTTTACCTCAATCTTCGAATTCATCAGCCGCAGCAGGCGGCCAACAATAGCAAGGCCCAGGCCGGTGCCCCCGGCCGCCCGCCTGGTTGAAGAGTCAGCCTGAAAAAAGTCTTCGAAAAGGCGCCCCTGGTGCTTTTTTGCAATACCTATACCCGTGTCTGAAACTGCAAATTCAAGCTGATATTGGTTTTCTGTTTCAGAAAGCTGGTAGCAGCCCAGTTCAACCGACCCCTTGGTGGTAAACTTGGTAGCATTGCTCAGTAAATTGGTCAGAACCTGGCGAATGCGCAGCCTGTCGGCCCGCACCATCAGAGTACGCCCTGCAAAATTGAAATTCTGTTTGAGTTCAAGTTCGCGAGAGTTAGCTTCAGCCTCAAAAGAGTTCA
>CAZHLC010000932.1:0-1886 GCA_964532545.1 uncultured Leptospiraceae bacterium
GCCCATCTGGTTGATACTCAGCTATGC
The DNA here is from genome assembly GCA_964532545.1 of uncultured Leptospiraceae bacterium. Classification (GTDB taxonomy): domain Bacteria; phylum Spirochaetota; class Leptospiria; order Turneriellales; family CAZHLC01; genus CAZHLC01. The sequence continues at coordinate 28 of CAZHLC010000932.1, forward strand.
TTCGAAGTTACCAAAGCCGAATTCAAAAATATCACCATAGACGTCATCGCCTACTTTGAAGTCTGTGGCTCCGGGTCCCAGCCCCTCAATGGTGCCGGCCACCTCCATACCTGGTATGTTGTATTTTGGTCTAAACAGCCCGTACATCAGGCGATAGATGCTGGGCTTACCCCGTACCATTGACCAGTCGTAGTCGTTCACCGGGGTTGTGTGAACCTTGAGCAGAACCTCGTCTTTTTTGGGGGTAGGCTTTTCAAGCTCAACCTGCCTGAGAACATCGGCCGGGTTGCCGTATTTGTGAAAAACCATGGCTTTCATGGGTCTGAGTAAGTCAGAAGCTCACTACGGCTACAAACAATTTGCGCCAGTCAGAAATGCCTTTTGAATCGGGAAAATGATCCCACATAGTTTGAAAGCCCAGGGGGCCAAACTGCAGACCGGTCTGCAGACGCAGACCGGGGCTCGAGCGTGCACCAAACTCATAGGCTGCACCAGCCCCCAGCGAAAAACTGGGTATAACCACCAGCATGGGGGTGGCAAACTCAAGCACCAGGGCGGCTGAATGGCTTTCATCGAAATTACTGGTAAGGTCAGCCCCTAGAATAAACACGCTACCCAGACCATAGCCATAACCCAGCTGGCCAATAAAACCATACTGGGGTGAGCCGCCCAGGGCCGTGCGAAAGCCGCCATTTCTCAATATGTGAGGCCGATAGCGGGGGTAGAGGCGCAACCAGGGTGAATAGGGGGCTTCGATGGTTGTTCGGTGTTCGGTATGCCACAGGCCACTCTCTTGCCAGCGTTTGGTTTGAGTAAGCTCTGGCTTCAGCTGCAAACCGTGATGGCCAGTCACCCTTACATTGATCTGGGGTTGGCCTCCCCATGTCTCTATAGGAAAAATCGGATAATCAAACCCATTACACTTCTGTTTATCATCATAAAGCCAGAGGTGGCGCATGGCAATGGCCGGCAATAAGTAGCTTCGCTTAGCCCAGCAGCTGATCTTGGCGGTGCTCTGAGCTTGCAAAATAGTTTTGGCACCGGCCCCCAGGGTAGTACGAAAGCCGGTAAATTGCAGTTTGCCCTGGTGGTAACGCTCACCCAGAGCCGCGCGAATCAGGGCTGTTTCAGCAGCGCTGAGTTTGCCTTTGATACTGTGCCCTTCATTGACAATATTGGTAAGCCCACGATGACGCTGCACAAAGGCACCCACGATTTTTTCGTCGCTTTCGCCCTGGTTATGCAGGTGGTATTGGGCCCTGATTTGACAGACTATACCGGGCTTAGCGCGCTCACAATCGATGGCCAGATCTTCATGAGTTATTTTAATTGGGTCACTCTTCTGCCCCACCACAAAGGCAGCCCCGCTTTGTTGAATTGACTGCCTTGGCTTGGCCATGTTGGCATAGAGTAAGCTGGGGGATATTAGTACGAGAAGCAGCCAGGTTTTCATCGAGATGGTATATGGGGGTTTGCCAGGCTTGTCAAGCATCACAAAAACCCCAAAAATTCCCTAAAATCGGTTCAAAATCATAATTTCGAACGAAAATCGGGGCTTTCAGGTGTTGTTTAAAGCTACTTGAGGAGTATTATATGCTGAAAGTTTTACGAGAAAAAAATAAAGATCTATCGAAACCCGCCCCTAAGGTGAGATCTCCGAAATGGCAGTTTGATGAAGTTGATGTTGATCGCAGTCTGCATAACAACATTTTCTACAAAACATACTTTGCATCTTTAAGCCTGCTGTTTCCTGAAGGTGAACGCTTTTTTATTCGCTCATTAAAACCCCACTTAGATAAAATCACCGACCCCCAGCTGCGTAAAGACGTGAAGGGTTTTATTGCACAAGAAACCCAGCA
>CAZHLC010000933.1:0-1884 GCA_964532545.1 uncultured Leptospiraceae bacterium
AGAAGAAATCTGTGATTTCTTCTGCTGGTTCATGGTACGCTTAATGGCAGAGGTCATATTTTTCGCACCATACCACTTGAGTTTGCTCTTCTGCACCTCAAGTTTTTCAGAAAACTCGCTGTTACGCATTTTCTGGGCATTTACGATTTCATCTTGCCAGTTATGCAGACTGGTCTGCACTCTGGCCTTGATTTTATTCGCTTCGTTACCCAGACGCTCAAGCAGGCTGGGCATAACCAGGTTCAGAGCCGGCTTTAAACGCCTGGGCGAAAGGGCCAACTGTTCAATTGCAATGTCGCCCAGAGCTGGTAATGAACTGAAACTGACTTCTTCAGTCTGGCTGTTGTAGAAGGCCTGATAGTAACGTTTGTAATTCTTTTCAAAGGCGATGTCTATCTTGAAGTGAAAGAGAATTCCTTCAGACGGGTGGTCTGCAGTCGAATAGAAGCCGCGTGACTCACACCTTTGCATAATCGAATTGAGAACCTCATCGACCAGCTCATGCCCTATTGCCAGATATTCGAGTGAGGCCGACTTAGACGCCTCATGATAGAAAAAGGTCGCTTTTTTTTCTGCGGGAAGCTCAAGCAGGCCTTTGGCTGATTGAGCAACATTGTGATGAGTACAAATAATATTCTGCAGCATTTTTTCGTTGGCAATGCGCTCATCACCAGTCTTCACAAAGGCGCTGGTATCAAAATGCATAAACTCGGTAGATACCAGCTGGTCAATCTTAATGGCATTCTCGCCGGCCAGCTTCTGCGATTTCTCAAACTCACTCTGAATTTCACTTCTAGTTTTTTTTCGGCGCAGAAAGCTTAACAGTGTATCGCTGAAACGCCCCTGTTCTTCAAGGGTGCCCAGTAGTGTATCTGAGGGGCCCAATGCCGATTCAAACAATCGAATCTTATTTTCAAGAATATCGATGACTTTTTCGGCAACCGTATCTTTGCAGGCAAAGTTTACTACATGAACATCTTTTTTCTGGCCGAAGCGGTGAATGCGGCCTATGCGCTGCTCAAGTTTTAGAGGGCTCCATGGCAGGTCATAATTAAGCAGCACGCTGGCTGTCTGCAGATTGCGCCCCTCACCCCCGGCCTCAGTACAGATTAAAATCTGGGCGTCGCCCCAGAAGTCTTCAATAGCCCGTTCTTTATCTGCGGCACTCATGGCCCCATGAAAAACTACCACCTTGAAACGACTGACCAGCTGTTCTTGCAGATAGGCGAGGGTGTTGCGAAACTGGGTAAAAATAATCAGCTTTTCATGGCCCAGTTCAAACATTTCTTTTATGGTTTTCTTTGCTACCGTGAGTTTAGCATCATGCTTGAGGGCAGCCCCCATCATAATCAAACGGTTAAGGGCTGCAATTTCATTACGAATCTCTTGCGGATTAACCAGGTCGGCAACATTGGTTACCATCTCATCGTTTTCTGATAGATCATCGCTAACCGAGAGAAAGCTGTAATCGCCCCGCATAATACGGTTAAAGCGGTCTTCGAGGCAGAGCTTTCTTCGGCGCAATGCTGACAACAGGGCCACCGGTGATGAATCTAGAAGCTTCTGAAAGACAATCATCACAAAGCTTTTTATATTACGGCCTTCGTTTATGGCCAGATCATATTCGCGCAGCACATATTCGCTGACTTCTTCATAAAAACGCCCTTCTGCGTTGCTGAGCACTACTTTTACCGTCTTGGCAAAACGTTTGGTAAAACCACCAACGTCGACCTTTCTTCGCCTGAGAACAACTGGCTGCAGACGTTCTTTAAGATCACTCGCATCTTCGCCATAGCGCTGGGTAAAGGTATGAAGTGGGCCCAGAATATCTTTATCAATTAATGAAATCAAATAGTAGATCTCTTCTAACTTTCCCCTGAAAGG
>CAZHLC010000934.1:0-1880 GCA_964532545.1 uncultured Leptospiraceae bacterium
TTTTCTGCTGAACGCGCTGTCTCGCGGCCGGCCCTCAGAGCCCATGGGCGCTACCGTGATGATCGGGCTACCGCTACCTATATAAAACTACTGAAGAAGATGCTCACAGATAAGTACGATGCCAAAGTGGCCAAGGGGGCCATGCGTAATCTAGACATCATGCACAAGCAGGGTTTTCGCAGCCCCCAGCAGTGGGTTCAGTGGTATAATAGCCGTAAATAGCATTCAATCTGCTTGACAATCTGTCACCAAACTGCATTTGCTCTCTCGCATTTGGTTTTAGGCCAAATTGCCAATTTGAAAGTGGTGGCTGTAGCTCAGTTGGTAGAGCCCCGGATTGTGGTTCAGGTGGTCGCGGGTTCAAATCCCGTCAGTCACCCATGATTCACCAGGTGGTGATTAGCCACCAAAAGTCTGTATGGGCATTCGAGTGTCGGTATAGAGAATGTGTGCCCGTACAGGCCTGACGGCCCACTGAGATTTCTACGAAATCACAGTGCCAGCTCTCATCTTGAGCTACGGGCACAAAACAAGTTTGTGCCCGTAGCTCAGCTGGATAGAGCGTCGGACTTCGAATCCGTGCGTCGGGGGTTCAAGTCCCTCCGGGCACGCAAGCGAGCGTGGTGAAACTGGTAGACACGCTAGACTTAGGATCTAGTGCCGTATGGTGTGGGGGTTCGAGTCCCTCCGCTCGCAAAGCGAGAGTAGGGAGTCGAACCCGAAGGTTCGGCAGCCCGAAGGGCTGAGGCGAAGCCTTGTCCCTCCGCAGTGTGCCCCTGTTCAGGGCACACCGCCTTGAATTTTGCTTTATGGCTGCCGCCAGCGCAAAATTCTGGGCTCGCACAAGGTTTTTGCGCGACGGTAGTCGAACCCGAAGGTTCGGCAGCCGGGGTTTTCTGTTCGCGGCAGCGATAAAGAAAGCCCAGGTAACGAATTTTGAACAGAAATTCGTTACGAGACATCGTCGAGCGGTAAAAAACCAGGGTCAGAATTTCTCGAATCAGAAATTCTGACCAAAGAGAGCAGCAACATCAGATTGCTGCACAAAATAACTACATGCCCTTAGAGCGGGAATAGCTCAGTGGTAGAGCACTTCCTTGCCAAGGAAGGGGTCGCGGGTTCAAGTCCCGTTTCCCGCTCTAAGGGCATGTTTTTCAATGCAACGCCTATCTGCAATTTTACTGGTTTTTCTGCTGGCCTACTGCCAGAAGCCAGAGCAAGCAACCAATCACATCGCTATCAGTATCAACCAGCCCGTTGATAATTTAGACCCCATCAATTCGGTAGATGTAGCTACGGGTACGGTTTTATCTTTATTACACCGGCGACTCTATCAGGCCCAGCCCGGGGGGCAGATTGTAGCTGATCTGGTCAAAAGTGTGAAACAACAGGGCCGCATTGTACGTGTATCACTGCATCAGAATACGTCTCTCAATGCGGCCGACGTCGCCTATTCGCTCAACCGTTTAAAAAAATCTGGGCGACAAAAATGGATTCTTCAAGATATTCTCTCTATCAAAACCACTGGTGAGTATGCCCTGAACTTTACTATGAAAGAGGCTGGCCGATGGCAGAAGCAACAGGCCCTGCTTTCAATGCCCCAGTGCTCAATTTATTCGAAAGAGAAACATGAAAAAAACGATGAGTTTAAAGCAGCCGGCGGCTATGAACTGGTAAAGAAAAACGAAGAGAATATCTTTTTAAAAAGTCAGCAGCGCGGTCTACCTGATTTAACTTTTTATGTACTGCGTGATGAAACCAGCCGCTGGTTCTTCTTTCGTCGTCAGGTGATCGATGTTTATGAAGCTACGGGTCTTTATCGTTTTCTACCCTACGATGAGCAAAGATACCGGGTGGCTGAGATTCCCCAATTGACAGTA
>CAZHLC010000935.1:0-1878 GCA_964532545.1 uncultured Leptospiraceae bacterium
ACCATTGGCGACGGTTCGGGCGGCTCAACCTTCTCAGTTGGCACAGCCTTTTCTCAGAGTGGCGGAACCCTGAATATGGGCAATGGGGGCATGACCGTTCAAACAGATTTTACCAACACCGGCGGAACCTTTAATGCAGGCAATTCTGCAGTGATTTTACAGGGAACCAGCAACCAGCTTACCAGCAATGGCATCTCATTTTTTAACCTTAGAATTGCCAATTCAGGTGGGGGCAGCAATACACAGCTGCAAGATGCTCTGACTATCGGCAATGAGCTCAGTTTTCTTACCAGCAGCACATTAAACCAGAATAACCAGACAATCACCTTTAATAACGATAGCAACTCGGCCACAACCAACCCCCTGAATGTTTCAAATGCCCCAGCAGCGTGGACGAACAGGGCCGCCATCACATTCAACTTTACCAAAGATAATAACGGCCTGGTAGCAGCCTACCCCTACGCCACTGACGTTTTCGTAAACATCGCCGACGGCCTGCGGGCCGGGCTTGGGGGTGCTATCAGCAACACAGCCACCAACCTCACCGTAGCATCGGCCGCAGCTTCACCTACCGTGGTACCGCAATTTACTACCAACAACAATGCCCTGACCGTAAACAATCTGACTCTAGGTACAGTGGCCCAGCCAGTGCACCTGGTGAAAGGCACCTCTGTTCTGGTCACAAACGATGTCAGCTTCGGGGCGGCTGCCAGCTATGTGACCGCCACCAACGGAAGCTGGACGGTGCGGGGCAACTGGGCCTCAAACTCGGTCAGCAGCAATTTCAACTGGGGCGCCACCCGCATGGTCTTTGACAATCTGGCTACCGCAACCATCAATAACGGCACAGGCAATAACGCAGACCTGCCAGACACTGAATTTGTGGCCTCGACCGGCAGCATCTACCGCCTGGTGACCAACCCACTGGTATTCAGATCTAATGCCAATATCGTAGTGTACTCAAACGCCCAGCTTGACCGGGCCACCAATAACCTGCAGGCGACTCTGCCCTCTGACTTATCACAGATTGACATACAAGCTGGGGGCGCTATCGATAACGCACCCGGTGCCGTGAACACACCTTCGGTCGATGGCCTGGGGCTGACAGCCACAACACCGATCTTGCAGCCAACCTTCACATGGGCCTTTAACCCCACAGACAATATCGGAGGCAGCCCCGACGTGCAGGCGGCTTATCGCCTCTGCATTGGTACCACCCCGGCTGGCGTGGCAGATTTTTCAAACTGCTCGGCCTATGACAGCGGAAAAACCGCAGGCACCACCAGCTCGGTGCAGGTGACAACTCTCAATACCGGCGTACAATACTACTGGAATGTGGTAACGTGGGATCAGACAAACATGCAGAGCCCCAGTGTGGCTGGCCAGGTGCTCATTGCCGACCCGGCAGTCACTATCACTTCGGCTTCAGCAAACCCCACGGCAGCCAACATATTACCAAATGCAGCCAGCCTCACCAGCCACCACTTCAGAATAACTGAAACCGGCTCGCTGGCATTTGCAGTCGATGTAAACTCATTACGCTTTACCAACGTGGGTACCGGCAACATGGCCGATGTCACCTCAGTAGCCCTGCATGTAGATACGGGTAACGATGGCAGCTTCGGCGGCGACCCCCAGCTGGGCGCACTTGGTGTGATCTCTGGTAACGACATCACTTTCAACACCACGGGCAATATTAACATCGCTGATGGCGGTTTTCAGCAGTACTGGCTGGTGGTCACCTATGACAACCCCGGCAACGCCAATTACAATGACACCTTTCAGTTTCAGGTTTCAGCAGCCTCGGGCCTACAGAATGGTAACCTGGTGGGTATGAACAATGCCAGCAATGCCTCGAGCCCGCTTTATACTGTCAAA
>CAZHLC010000936.1:0-1878 GCA_964532545.1 uncultured Leptospiraceae bacterium
CTTTTTTCACCCAGCAGCAGGGCAATTTCGCCAATCACTGAACCGCTTTCTGTGATTTCAGCCACCGTATTACCATTTACCTCAACGTTAATTTTTCCGTCATGAAGTATGTACATTTCACTGCCCATGTCGCCCTGTTGAAAAATTGCAGTGCCAGCTGCGAACACGCTGTTGAACTCATCGAGGTCGGTTTTTGAAATCTCTAATTGAATCGATTTATTTTCGCCTGAGAAAATTTTACCGGTTTCGAAAATAAGGTCGTTCTTAAACTTTTCAGCCAGTTTCATCACATCTGGTATACGGGTGGCCTCTGCGATTTGCAAGAGCTCGGCTGTTACCAGATAATAATTGGCCGCCAGCTTCTGTATCAGTCGGTCTTCATCGCTGATCGTGTTTTTGCGTGCACCCAGAATCTGGTTTGTCTGGGTCAGCAGTTTAGCCAGATAAAGATTCAGATTGAAGCCTATGTTATAGGTATAAACAAACTTTTTTAAATTAGCCTTTGATACCGGGGCGACCTCGGCATCATCACCCTTATAGAGTGTATAGTTGCGAAAGGCCGGGGCTTCACTGTCAAGGGTGCTGAGAAGCTCGCCGGCCCCTACGATAAGGTTATTACCGCTTATGGGGTAATGTTCGCCTTCTTTGACTTCAAAGTATAGTTCACCCTTACGCAGCAAGTAGGCACAGTCTGCCTGATCAAACAGGTTAAACAGGGGTTGCACAGGGCATGGCTAAAGCCTGAGTTGCAGGCGACAAGGCGTTTTCTGTACAATATCTAGAGCTGAAAAATTCTGCGGGCATTATCTGCAAAAAAGGTTCTTTCTATTTTATCGCCCAGCTCTAAGGCTCTAACCTGCCTGGCACATTTTTTCAAATCAAGCTGGGGGAAGTTCGTGCCAAAGAGCACCTTCTTGCGGCCCCACGTTTTAAGGTAGTCTAAGATTTTCTGCGGATACGTTTTGGGCAGGTGAGCCGAAGTGTCGATATAGAAATTGCGGTGTTTCAGCATCATACCGATGGTTTCGTCTATCCATGGGTAGCCCATGTGCCCGCCTACAACCACCAGTTCAGGAAACGTCAGCATAACATCGTCAAGGTAGGGCACCAGGCGGCCGGTCTCTGATGGCATGAGTGGCCCGGTATGGCCGATCTGGGTGCAGAACGGTATACCCAGCTCAATACACTTTACATAAAGGGGATAATATAACCTGTCATTCGGTGGCAACTTCCATAGCCAGGGTACGATGCGCAACGCCTTGAAACCCAGCTGGGTTACAGCACGCTCGAGTTCTTTTACGGCCTCAACGGGTTTTTCAAGATTCACACTGGCAATGCCATAAAGGCGCCCGGGGTAATCTTTGATAAACTCAGCCACTTCATCGTTGCTCACGACCCAGCCACCAGGCCGGTGCCAGGCAGAAATCAGCATTTTCTCAAAGCCAGCCTCATTCATCTGCTCGATCAATCGCGCAGGTGCTAAGCTCTGGCCGATGGCGCCGGCGGTGCCCGAGCGCTCAAGCAGTTGTTTTACTTCGGGCACTCTTTCAGCCATCTGGGTCAGGGGCGCATTGGCCCATACGTCGATCAACTGGTTCATGGTTTTACTCTTTCAAACAGGTATAGGTCGTGCCCATTCTGAGGTTTAAAATCTCTGGGAACTTTTTGCCCCCCAGAGTCATTGAGCTTGATCAATAAACGATTCTTTATGATTCTAAAAGCTGCTCTTGCACTACCACCATGTGGCTCACCAGACAGGTCAAGGCGCAGGGCTCTGGGTTTACGGTTGGGTAGTAGATGAAAGGTTCCTTCATATTTTTTACCTGGCCCATACCAGATGAACTTGTGGTTAGTTTCAAATCGCCAGCGTGTTTTTTT
>CAZHLC010000937.1:0-1877 GCA_964532545.1 uncultured Leptospiraceae bacterium
GATTGTGATTCCGCCGGTGACTTTGACCGGGCAGAAAACAGCCATTGAAAAGCAGATCATTGGTGAGCAGACCGAAATTGAAAAAGATGTATGGATGGTTTCATCAGCCAAAACCACCTCTAAGGCCAATCTCGAGCTTGAAAATGACGAGAAAAAAGCCCGCGAAAATCGCGACAATTCATACACCTACAGGGCTTTTGCCATTCTTGAGGTCTATGGTGACAGTCTGGCCCGCCTCAAAGCAGACCGAGTGGTGGGTGAGAATAATAAAGGCTATGTCAGCAGCCTGATTAATGTAAAAAAGACAAAAATATCAAAGGCCAATCGCAAAAAGTATAATGCAGCCCTGGCTGATGACATTGAAAAGGGTATTCACTACCGCAATCTACTGAACACAGTGAAACAGATTAATAATGCCCGCACCCTGCTGGTACGTGGTTATATTTTAAACCAGAAAAAGGTGAACAAAAAGTTCAAAGCCGGTGTAAAAGAGCTGGTTCTGCAGCAGAAACAGAAATATCATGATGCTGCTCTCAAAGGCGAATATGTTCAACTGAACAACGGAAAGTGGGTGCAGAAATAATCTGCAATCACAGTGAATCATTTTAAAGAAACCCTTGTAGCTCTATCTGAGGCAGAAGTCGATTTCATTATCTGTGGCGGTGTTGCCATGGTTCTGCACGGTGTTGAGCGGGCCACACTCGATCTCGATCTGTCGGTCAGCTTTGTGCCCGAAAACCTGCGACGATTTATTGCCGTCATCCGCAGCCTTGAGTTGTCGCCGCGCATTCCGGTTGAGCATGAATTCATTCTCGATGCTGCCAACATTGAGCGGGTGATTCGTGAAAAGAACGCTCTGGTTTTTACGTTTATTCATCCCCACTATCAAGAAAGGCAGGTTGATGTTTTTTTGACTGAAGAACTGTCTTATGATAATTTGTTCAAAGACAGCGAGAAGATCAACATTTACGGTTATGACATCAACCTGTTAAGTAAACGGGCCCTGCTGCGGGCCAAGCAGAGCATTGACCCGCCGCGAGACAAAGATCTTTTCGATATTAAGCAACTATTAAAATTAATAGAGCGTGATGAAGATAAACTTTGACCAACTGAGCCCGACTGACTTCGACGGCCATACTGAGTTTGCCACCCTTACCCCCGAACAGAAATTAAACTGGCTGGCCAGCATTGCTGAGCTGGCCTCGGCCCCCGCCGTTACTGCTGAGTAAACTGGTAGAGGGCAGCCGATGTCTTTTTCTTAACGCCCGATGACAGACCGGCTGTCAGCAGTGCTGTGACCGTTGATTCAAGTGCACCGGGGTCGAGAGTTACTGCCTCATCACCAATACTCACAAAATACGTCTGGCCAGTTACGAGGGCCTCTTCTGGGGTCAGCTTCAGGCGGGCCACCGTGTCTGATGAGCCCACGGCCGTGGCAGTAGTGGCTTCGCATTCATCTGCGGTATAGTTGGCATCGCTGCAGGCGTAGATGGCAATTTTGATTTCATTGCAGCTGAGGCAGCCCTTGTTGAGTTTAAACTCACTCTGTTGAAATGATGAGAAATAGCTGTCTACTTTAACAATGATATTGCCCCGCTTGACTTCGGCGCTCTCAATTGATATACTATCGCTGGTGCTGGCGCAGGCCATGGCGACAAACAGAACCAGGCTGAGACTAAAATAAAAAGCTGATCTGTACATTGGTTCCTACTCCTAAAAAGTTGGTTTCGAGGGCGCCCCGTTGAAACTGGGCATAAAAGCTGGCGCTGGCACGGTTACGGTCTGTTTTTAAAAAGATAAAACGTACACCCGCCATGGCACCCGGGGCTGGTCTTTGCAGTTCTTTATCTGCCAGCTCTATTTCATCTGGGGTTGTG
>CAZHLC010000938.1:0-1872 GCA_964532545.1 uncultured Leptospiraceae bacterium
GTAAATATAGTATTTGTGGCTCTAATGAACACAAAAAAACCCCGGCAACGGTACCGGGGTTTGAGCTCGTTTTCTTGAGAATTTCTATTTTATCTTTTTGATATATAGAACGTGTAACCGCTCAAAAGACCGCTTGTTTCGTTATCCATTCCGCGATCAAAAACGCGAAAGTAGTACTTGCCGCTTTTTTTGATCTTGGCTTTTACTCTTGAGTCAACTTTATCGTCTTTACCTTTTTTAATCAGTGTGGGCTTTTCATCACCAGACATCAGGTCAATATGCAGCTGCACCCCGACTTTTTTGGGCACCATTACCTTGGCTTCAATTTTGTCACCCTTATCAAGATCAACAGCATACCAGCGTACATCGCCAACATCTGAAATCTTCTGTACCATATAGTTTACCTTAACCTTGGCATCAGTAACATCATACGGTGTATTCATTTTATCTTTGGGCCCGCCACAGAAGGCCAGCGCTGCAAGAGTCATAACAATTAGAGATTTTTTTAACATTCTCACTCCCCTGGAAATGTTGTTCAGACTTCTGTCTGACAGTTCTTTGACGTCTCAGGGGGCCGCCACGGTCAATATTTTTTTTCAGGGCTTCAACCAGGCGTAAACGTCTTGTAGAACTTCACCGCCATTGCCATGAATCACTTCGCCATGGGCCATTACAACCTTTGCGATATCAAGAGCAAGAATACGGTCGATGCTATCACGGGCTCTGGCCTTGTCACGAAAAGCAAAACGAAGCAGGCGACTCAAGCCCGGTTTCTCATAGATGTCGCCAAGAAAGCGGGTGTATATATGGGTGAAGGTTCCCCTTACCTGCTGCAGGTTCTGCATAAGATCACAGCATATGAGGGTTTTGCTTTTCTTATGGTAGAGAACCGTTTCTTGCAGAATGTCGGTACCTTCGATTGTTATGGTCTCAAGCTCAGCTGACCAGGGTAGCTGGGCCTCACCGATTACATGGTCGATGCTGAGATCTTTTCTTTTTTTTACCAGCCCGGGTGGCGAATAGAGTTTTGACCCACTGAAGGCCGAGCGGGCATCGCCGGCATAGAGATGATGAAAGAGGTTGGGTGCAATAATGTATTTAACAGTGCCCAGATTCGCGATACGCTCTTCAATGGCAGTGGTTATAGGTATGGGTGAGTAAAGAATCACTTCTTTATTTTTAAGGGCAACAGCCGTCATGCGGGCGCCAAACTGCAGACCATAAAACGAATGGGGAATGCTGAAGGCGATAATCTCTTTTTCGATTTCTTCAGTGGTTACAGTTTTATCTTGCACGCTGCTTTAAATCAAAGTGAAAGTAATGGGCAAAGAAGAAAAAATTAAATTCTAGCAGCAGCTTCGGCGAGGGCCAGGCTGGCCGTTTCTTCAGCACTGATTACCTGCATATTTTCATATGGGGCAAGTAGTGACTTATCAGCAGCATATTGGGTGCGCACCAGAACGGGTACTGTTTCGCTAGCCTCGCGAATTTTTTTCAGGGCAGTCTGGGTCGCCCCGAAATCATTGATACTCAGAACTATCAGTTTGGCCTGTTCATAACCCAGTTCTGCCAGAACGTCATCGTGAGTGATATCACCAACTACGGCTCGTTCGCCATTTTCATGAGCCCGATGAACATTATCGGGGTTTATATCTATGACCAGATAACGCTGTTTTTTTTCACGCAGCATACGCGAAATGGCCTGCCCACTGAGCCCATAGCCAGCCACAATCACGTGGTCGCTGTGGGGCTCATCAGTTTCAACCCCGGGGGGTTCGGCGTCAAGACGCCGGTTTACCCAGGGTATACGGCCGGCCCGGGCTGCAATGTGGGGCCCGAAAGCCAAACCGAGGGGCGTAATTAACATCGATA
>CAZHLC010000939.1:0-1864 GCA_964532545.1 uncultured Leptospiraceae bacterium
GTACCCGGGGTGGTATCAATGTCGCCACCGGCCTTGTACTCTGTCATTTTAAATCCCCATGAAGTTATCGAGTAGTCTGAGACAAATACCAGCTTCAAACCATCAGCTGAGTAGAACTTTTCAGTAGTGAACTCACCAATTACCCCGGTATAGGTTTTCAGCAGGGTTGTACCGTTGCCCGAGTAGACATAGAGAAAGTCATAGTTATTCTCTAAGCTGAACTGTTCAAAGTAGAGCTGGTACCAGTTGGCACCGGCCGTTGCGGGAATAACATACTCAAGAGTCTGGTTGTTAGAGTAGGGGTGGGTGCTCTCAAAATTTGCGGTGAATGTCAGCTCAGGTTCGGGCGCCTGATAGATCAGAGTATAACCATCAATGGTGAAACCATCTCTGGTAATGCTGTAGTCGCTGCTGAATTCAATTTTCAGATAAGTGGTTTCATACTTGGTGGTTTCAAAGGCATCCAGATTGCCAGTAAACTGCTCAAGCAGTTGGTCATTGTTGCCATTGTAGATTCTGACAAAGTCATACCCCTGCTCAAGGTTAAAGGCAGCAAACTTAACCTGAATGTGGTTGTAGGCAGTTTCATTGCGCGCATCGATGTAGAAAACCTGATTGGTATCATTGGCATAGGGGTGGGCGCTCTCAATAATCTCGGCACCGGCCAGTGCCACTTCTTTAGTGGTAGGAATACCATCGGTAGCCATACGGGTGGCGACTGCATCGCGAGTAGCCGCGATCTCATTGGCTACATTATCGCCAGCGCAGGCGGTCTGGTTGTAACCATCGTTGTAGACAGTGGCCCAGTCACGGTGAATACGAATGTTAGAGTAGTTATCAGCTGCACGGTTACCCTGGGGGTCGATCTTATAGGTATAAGAAAGCCAGGCTAACAACTTCTCAAGCGACTCTTGCTGTGGGCCCTTGAGCTCATCATTTCTGGGGCTGTGAAAGTAGCCGATTAATGAGATGCCCAGGTTGCGCGAGTTATGGCCACTGGTATGGGCCCCACGCACACCGGCTTCGCGCCCTTCATAGATCACGCCATCGGGGCCAATCAGATAATGATAACCAATGTCGCACCAGCCCCGGTCTTCTTGATGAAAACGCTGTACCGAGCGAAGGTGAGCATCGCCGCCCACTGAATTGTAGTGGCTCATGCTGCCCGCGGTGTGATGCACAGTGAAGACTTCGCGGGTTGAATCATTGCTACTGCAGCCAGCAGCATTGGCGCCCCACTGGGCTCTGGTTCTAATTTCGGGTTTAGGGTAGGGAATGTCTCGGGGTGGTTCATATGAACCAGCAGCTGAACCACTTTTGTGATTGAACTGCAGTGAAAAACCATTCTGGCCTACCACAACCTCTTCGTATTTGCCACCGTTGATCACCTTAGTTAGGTCAGGATTATTAGGACGAACTGAAAATAGTTTCAGTTCGGCCGAAACGTTGGCATCTGTGGTTTCAAATTCTACCTTATAGAAAAGATAACGACCCCCGCCTGATGTTGAGTAGATGGTTTCTTCACGGCTGTTCACTGCTAACCAGTCGCCGTCAGAAAGCCCGCTGGCATCGTCTGAGTCGCTGAAAGCCACGTAGAGATCATAGGCATCATCAAGATTGGCTTCGATATTATAGCCTATAAAGGCTGAAGTTGCCTTAAAACCCAGATCGAGTGGTCTTGAGATAAAGGTGCCGTTGGCCTGGTAACTGGCGCCCAGTTTGGCGAGGGTTACCGAGCCCTGGTCTAAGCTTGTCTGAGAGAATTTGCCGGCGGCAAATTCGGTGTCGATGATCAGAGATTCAGAATATTCATCATGTAGGTGCTCAAATTCACCCTGATGACTGTGTTTCTTTGAGCTACAAT
>CAZHLC010000940.1:0-1863 GCA_964532545.1 uncultured Leptospiraceae bacterium
ACGCCTACTCTGTTGACCCGGGTTTCAACCGATTCTCGTATCATGCAAGAAGAGATTTTCGGCCCATTATTGCCTATCATCACCTATGAGCACATCGATGAGACCATCGACTTTGTGAATGAACGTGAAAAGCCCCTGGCTCTCTATGTCTTCGCCGATGACAAGCGGGTGATCGACAAAGTTATGAGCGAAACCTCTTCAGGTGGGGCCTGTATTAATGCCGTAATGATTCACTTTGGTAACCCCAAGCTGCCCTTCGGTGGGGTAAACCACAGTGGTATTGGCAACTATCATGGTGAATTCGGCTTCAAAGCCTTCTCACATGAGCGGGCTGTTATGCGCCAGAGTAAACTGCCGAGCCCAACTGAAATGCTTTACCCACCCTATAACAATTCGGTGGTCGAGTTTATGCAGAAAATGATGCATCACCTTCTTTAACCAGAAGCCTGATTAAGCCGACACTAACCACATGGTACAACTACTGATCTCGGCTTACAGGGCTGATGCTTTGCGCTTCTGCCTGCAGAGCGCAGGCGGGCGCAAGTTTCCCCGTAACCTGCTGGTTAAACGTAACCGCTTTTTTAAACCTTATTACCGCGAGAGCTTCGCCCTCGAAGCCAACGTAGCCGTTAATTACAGCGAGGGAAAATATAAACTGCAGTATGCCAATTCGACCGGCCTCATCGAGGTTTTCAGCGGGGGTGACCGGCTTTTCTCTGGTTCTCTCGCCTATCATCAAGAGAGCGAAACCGCCTTTAAAATTCAGCTTTTCAAGGGTGATGAAATTCTTGGCTTCGGGGCGGCCAACGGGGCTTCAACCCGCAATCACACCAGCTTCAAACTTCTCAATATTGAAACCCTGATGTATTCAATTCCTGAAAGTTCTTATTCTACCTTTCCGTTTTTTATTGTGAAACGGGGCACTGACTTCTTTGGTGTATTTCTCAATATCACCTACCCCATGTCTGTCAAGGTTGATACTGACATTAACATAGCGATCGAAAATGCAGGTGAGCCCTTTCCCTTTGATTTGTTTGTTTTTACAGGCAGTCTGTCTGAGATTATCGAAGCCTATACTGAAATCAGCGGGCGCCCCTTTCTGCCGCCAGTGTGGTCACTGGGTTATCACCAGTCGCGCTGGTCGTACAAAACATCAGATAAGGTGATTGAGGTGGCAAAACGTTTTCGTGATAATCATCTGCCCCTCGACTGTATTCATCTTGATATTCATTATATGAATAAGTACCGCATCTTTACCTGGCACCCGCGCACCTTTAAAGACCCGGCTAAGCTGCATAAAACCCTGGGCAAGATGGGGGTGCGCACCGTAGCTATTAATGACCCTGGTATTAAAGAAGAGAAAGGTTATGCCCCCTATGATGAGGCCATGGCCAGAAAGTACTACGTAACTGATGAGAATGGTAAGCCCTTTGTGGGCAAGGTCTGGCCGGGCAAAACAATTTTTCCTGATTTTACCCGCAAACGGGTATTAAAATGGTGGGCCCGCAAACATGCCCCCCTGTTCAATGCCGGCGTTTCAGGAATCTGGAACGACATGAACGACCCTACCCTGAAAATGGGGCCCGCCTATGACCCACTGGCCCTGGGGCTGCAGCACAAACGCGGTTCGCACCGGGCCATACGCAATATCTATGCCAACCTCGAAGCACGGGCCACTGCCCTGGCCTTCAAACGCTACCGCCGCAAAGAACGCTCTTTTATTCTTACCCGCAGTGCCTACAGCGGCATTCAGCGTCACAGCGCCTTATGGACTGGTGACAACTACTCAAGCTGGGAGCAGATGCGTGAAAACCTTAACATGGTAGTAAACCTGGGGCTCAGTGGCGTTCCGTTTTCGGGCGC
>CAZHLC010000941.1:0-1862 GCA_964532545.1 uncultured Leptospiraceae bacterium
TTCTATGATGCCATCGGTATAAATAATCAGACGATCACCAGCGCCAAGGCTGGTGGTTTTATTTTCATAAAGAGCTGAGGCCTCTTCAATGGCCCCTACGGGAAAGCCTCTGGTATCTAGTTGTTCAAATTCACTGGTTTTCTTACGATATAGCAGGGGTGGTCTGTGGCCACCATTGCAGTACCTGACCTCACCTGATTCGGTAAACTCGGCCAGAAAAGCTGTGAGATAGTCTTCGGTTTCAATGTGTTGCAGCAGCTCGCTATTGGCTTTTTCAAAAACTCTGGCTGGCGAATCGCTTTCTTTATAGAGTTGATCAAAGGTTCTTTTTAAAACCATGGTTATCAGAGCAGCAGGCACTCCGTGGCCTGACACGTCGGCGCTGAGAATAGAAAGGGTTTTCTCTTTCTGATAGAAATCGTAGTAATCGCCTGAAACCCGGCCCATGGGCAGAAAAATCAGTTCAACTTTGAGGTGATCAAAATGGGGCAGCGCCTTGGGAAAAATATTCTTCTGCACCTCGCCGGCCAGTTCGAGTTCAAGTTGCATGGCCTCATCTTTTTCTCTGAGCTCGCGGTTGACCCGTTCTACCGTTTCTTTTTCTGCGACATAAAGATCTTCGGTGAGGTTCGTTTGTCGCCACAGGTAGTAGGCGCAGAAAGAGAGAGAAAGCACCAGCATGATGATCCATGTAACATAAACAACGCTATTTGCCATTTCTGGCAGGGGGTACAGAGCCGGGTAATTTTCTAGATACCAGATTGTGGCACCGAAAAGAATGGGTATCATGATCTGTGAGGTGATCAGCAATTTTTTATTTTTGGGGTGTAGAGCAAAGTAAGGCAGGGGCAGAAGCGCTAAGAGATACATATGAAGACCGGCTTCTTTACCAAGAAAGGCACTCAATAGTGGAATAAACAGTAAGCCGGCGTAGTAGGCAAGTTGTACAAAATGATGAATTCCGTAGACCCCCTTCAGAATGTAGCTGGCAATGACGGCCAGAAAGACAAGCGAGTCTGTTCCAAAATAGACCAGAAAGTAGTCTTTATACTTAACGGGGTCTTCTAGAATGGCAATATAGAGAATTGTGCCTGTCATGGCGAAGACGATCATCAAGGCGAAGATAAAGAAGAGCAGCAGCTGGTTTGAAATGATGTTGAGCTTGCGATCACGGGGGTCGTCATAATGATGTTCACCAAAATCACTCAGAGTTCGCCACAGGCCCATTTGTTACTTTAAAGCCAGAGTTCTCAAAGTAAACAGCTTTATTTCATTGCCGTCTCTGCTATTGCTGCTACAGCAACCATTATGGCAAAACGAAAAGGGCCAACCGTAAATCTTGATGATTCAATTGCCTACCACATTCATTTGACCGCCCGTCTGTTACGCGCCAGTTTCTTAAGAATGGGTAAGAGCGCAAACATCGATCTGCACCCCGAACAATGGTTCATTCTCAATAAGCTGTATAAGCGTGAGGGCCAGACACAGGTTGAGCTGACTGATAGCATATTTCAAGACAGGGCGAATATCACCCGAATTCTTAATGCAATGGAAAAGCGAGGCCTTGTTACCCGTGAAAACGACGCTCAGGATAAAAGAGTTCATCGCATTTACCTGACAGAAAAGGCGATTTCATTGCATGATGAGTTCGTACAAATTGTTGTGAAAGAGCGCCATGACCTTTTTGAGGGGCTCTCTGGTAATGATTTCGACGAATTCCGGCGTATTTTAGGTGTGCTGCAACAGAATATGAGCAAAAAATATGGGCAGATCTGAATTTGATTGCTAATATAGTTGCCATAGCAACTGTTGTCGCAGCAACAGAAGAGAAAAGGAGCAAATATGAAATTAATAGCAGTTTT
>CAZHLC010000942.1:0-1859 GCA_964532545.1 uncultured Leptospiraceae bacterium
AGCTTGGCATTCTGATGAAAATAGAGGTTGAGAAACTGCGCGAGCAGGTTCGTAACGTTGCCTGAAATGAAACTTCTGCACATCGGTTTTTCAAATGTGGTATCGCTCGACAAGGTGGTGGCCATCATCACCCCAGATACCGCCATTGCCAAACGTATCAGAGAAAGCGCCCGCGATGAAAACACTCTGATTGACTGTACCATGGGTCGTAAGCTGCGCTCGATGGTTCTCACAGACAGTGATTTTACCTTTTTATCTTCGGTAAGACCTGAAGCGCTGCTGCAGCGCCTCGATTCAACAGACAAGACCATTGCCCCAGAAGGCGAGGGCACAAACTGATTTCTTCTTTATTGATTAGCAATGAATCGACTTGAGCTCAATGCCGAAGGGCACCTGCTTCTTTCTGGTAAGCTTGATTATGTAACCAGCGAAAAAAGTGACGATTTGATTCGTCTGGCCCGTATGAACCGGGCTGAAATGGTTGAAATGGTCGAAGGGGCCATCGCTCTGCACAACAAGCTGGGTGAAGACTATAATAAGTTTCTGAAAAATGACGGTAAGCTGATCGGGCAAGAAAAGGCTGATCTTTTAAGAGAGCTTGAACGAATGATCAACACCCTGATATGTATACGGGTCGCTTTTCAATACCGGGTAAATAGGCAGATGATCGTCTCATCATCACCGGGTGAGCATGGTTTTGGTTATACCATGAAATGCGAAAGAGGCAATTACTACCTTAATGGTGAAATCAATAAGGCACAGTATAATCAGTTGAGTTCATTTAAAAACTGGTATAAACTGAATCTCACTGAGCGTCTCAACGGGTTTCTCAGTGGGCTGCAGAATTCGCTGGCCGATAAAGACTTTGCGATTGAAGAAGCCATTGATATGGCCAGCGATCTCGATGGTTTGATTCAGACTCTGGCTCTCATAACCTTCAAGGTACGCTATGCTGAAATACATTACTGACCGCTCGCTGGTTCTACCGTTTATTTTGCCCATAAGTTGTGAAAGTGTTTAAATTCTGCCCCCAGTGTGGTTCTGAAGGTATGGTTTTTGAAAACCAAAAACGGTATCTATGCAACCAGTGTGCCTTTGAATATTTTCAGAATGTGGCCTCGGCTGTGGGCGTTTTTATTGAATATGGGGGTAAATATCTTTTTGTGGTGAGAAACCAGCAGCCCAAGAAGGGGTTACTTGATATTCCCGGGGGGTTTACAGATGTTGGTGAAACCGCAGAGGCCGCTCTGCGCCGTGAAGTGCTCGAAGAGATTGCCTTTGAGTTGCCGCCCCTTACCTATCTCGGCACCTTCGCCAACCAGTATGAATATAAAGATGTGCTATACCACACCTGCGATGTATTCTTTCACTGCACCCTTGATCATGTGCCCGGGGCCCGTCTAGATAAAGAAGAGGTCAAGTCTCTTGAGTGGCATGCACTGCAAGAGCTTGACCCGGGCAGAATTGCCTTTGATTCGGCAAAAAAGCAGCTTCTTAAATTGCTAGAGGCTGTTACTTAACTTTGAAGTAGGGCTTCCATTTGTTGTTAACAAGGCGGTAAGCCTGACCTTTGTTCACCGGTAGAGCTACAAACTGGCGCCTGCCCTTACCCTTGAGAACGATGTAGCTTTTATCACGTTTGACTTCTTTATAGTTCTGCTGTTGGCCTGAAATCGAACTCTTCCAGTTGCCGTTGCCGGTATTCTGAAAGCGGCCCCGTACTGTTATGGTGAAATCAATTTTTTCAGCCACATCTGTATTGATATTGGGAATTACAATGTCATCAGTCTCTTCGTTGTTGTTATCGCTGTTACCGCCGGCGTTCTTACCATACGGTGTGAGTGAAGATACGAAAGAAG
>CAZHLC010000943.1:0-1845 GCA_964532545.1 uncultured Leptospiraceae bacterium
AGTGGCAGCAAAGAAAACATTCGTCTGTTAAAAGAGAAAGAAGCCCAGCTGGCCATTGTGCAGGCCGACATATGGGAAAACCTGGCCTTTGCCGACCCCGAAGTTCGTAAAAACGTAAAACTTATTCTGCCCCTCTATAAAGAAGAGATTCACATCGTTGCCAAAAAGACCGTTAAGAATATGGCCGATCTGAAAGGTAAAAAGATTTCAGTGGGCCCTGAAGAGTCAGGCACAGCAGCCACCTCAATTGCCCTGTTTGGTTTTTTTGAGCTGAACCCACAAGAGCTCACCATCAGCCATGAAAACACGGCTGCGGCTCTGAAAAAACTGGTCGCCGGTGAGCTCGATGCAGTTTTTCTTATCGGGGGTATACCTCTCAAGGCTTTATCTGATATACCCGCCTCTGAATCAAAAAGAATTCACCTGATTCAGCTGAGCAAAGACACCATTAAGAAAATTGAAAATTACCTGTTCTACTACTCTGAAGTGCAACTGCCAGCAGGCACCTACCCCTGGCAGACAGCCCCCATCAAAACCCTGGCTGTTTCGTCAGTGATTGTGGGCGATGCCTCATTGCCCGCTGAAGAAATCAAAAAAATGGTAAAGCAGATCAAAGATGCAAAAATAAAGCTGAGCCAGGCCCACCCCAAATGGCAGGGCCTCGACTTCAGTTACGACTCTTACGAAAAAAGCTCACTTCACCCCGGGCTCTAACCCGAATGGGTTTTGTGTCTCGGCAGAGGCAAAACCCATGGGGGTGCGCTGCCTGAACAGGGCAGAGCACAGGCTGGGCGGCTAGACAGCTGAACGGCTAGGCGGCTAGAGAGCAAACTGCCGAGCCGCCTCGCTGCCCTGCTGCCAAGCCGTGTGCCGCTGCTAACCCTTTTTTTCTTGCTGCTGCAGGCCAGCAAGAACCCTTGTATTGAGTGCCATCAAAGTCAGAAATCGAAGACTTTTTAGCCCGTGCAGCCACCAGGCTTGGCTTCAGTTCAAACCCCGGCAGCGGCACTTTAAAAAAGTCTGAACTATACCGCCTGCTTAAAAAACAAGAAGGCCTCTCAAGATTAACCACCGTGGCCGGCCACGTCATGTCTGACATTGACATAGACTCATTGCTGGCCTTGACCGTTGTGGGGGCGCAAGAGGTTATGAATGCCGATCGGGCTTCATTGTTTCTGGTCGAAGAAGCCACCGGCATGCTGGTTTCGCGGGTAACCGTTGATGGTTCTGATATCAGGGTGCCCGCGGGTAAGGGCATAGTGGGCCATGTCTGCGATACAGGTGAAACCATTAATATTCCCGACGCCTATGCTGATGAACGCTTCAACCGCTCAGGCGACCAGCAGACAGGTTACAAAACCCGTGCCATTCTCTGCATGCCAGTGCGGGCCCCCAGGGGGGCCATTATAGGTGCCCTGCAGGTCTTAAACCGCCTTGATCAAGAACCCTTTGATGCAGAAGATGAAGAACTGCTGGGTGCCTTTTCTACCCTGTTGGGCATCTCTCTTGATAAAGCAAAGGCCTATGAGAAACTCGAAGAAGAGCGCAACTCTCTCGAAGAAAAAGTGGTTGAAAGAACAGCTGAGCTCACCCTGGCCAAAAACGAAACAGACCAGATACTGGCCACAGTTGAAGATGGGCTGTTTCTTTTATTCAGAAGAGAAGATATTAGAATAGGCCTGCAATACTCAGCGGTGCTGCCTGATATTCTAAATATAGAGCAGCCTGCCAATAAGAACTTCATTGAGATTATCGCCGATCTGGCAGGCGAACCGGTCGCCCAGTCAACCTTAACTTATTTAAACATTCTTTTTCAAACCGAGAGTAAAACCGGCATCGAAAGAC
>CAZHLC010000944.1:0-1575 GCA_964532545.1 uncultured Leptospiraceae bacterium
CTGTCGTTCGAAAAGACAGCTACTGACCCGGCTGCCTGACTTTCTACATGAGATGGTACACTATGCGGGCTTTAAAACTATCGGCATTGGCCTTGACCGTATTCGGGTTTCAGGTGGTTCGCTACCCCAGATCTTTTCAGGCCGCTATCGCAGTGATCTGCACGACGAGGGTTTTTTTCTGGGGCCTGAGAGCCGAATCAGCATACGCAGATTTGAAATGCCGGCCCGCATTATTATTCGTAATCGTTTACATAGTAAGTACTTTGCGAACCCCAACTTTCGTATCTACCTCAGGGGCCAAGAGGCCCAGAGTGGTTTTTTATCTCTGCTCGATGAGCTGCATGCCTATACCCATGAACTCAATCTGGTAGGGTCAATGTATCCCCAGACCTTACCCTGGCGAAAACGAACAATTCAAAAAGATAATGTGGTGGCTTTTCAACTGATGGTGCTTACCTATCTTGAAACCATACGTGATACTGACCCAAAGATGTATGAGGCCATGCAGCACCATGAAGATCTGCCTGAACTGGTTGAAACCATCTTTACCAAATCTGAGAAGGCCCTGGCCCGGGTTAAAAACGAAAAAAGATACCGCCGCATTCGTATGAACTGGCCTTTTGTACACCGGGCGGCAAAACAGAAGAAGAAACTTCTTAAAGATTTTCTGGCATCAGAATAAACCAGTGCAAAATTTATAGCCCCTTTGTGTTACAGGGGTATTATGAGCAGAACACTGTATTTATTGGCTTTTTTATGTCTAACCGGTGGCGTACAGGGTCAGGTTCTTGACTCAGACCGCCTGATCATTGGCCTCGAAACAGGCTTTAACAACAACGTTGGTACGGGCCTCACATTTGATTACCGCTTTCAAGAATATCTGGCCCTGCATACAGGTGCAGGCATTGGCCTTTGGGGCATGAGGGCCTACCTCGGCCTGAGACACTACTGGTCTTATGCAGACGGCTTTCACCTCAACATCGGCATTGCCGGCCACAGCGGTTTTGCTGAATTGCCCCTGGGTGACAATAACGAAGTCACTCTGAAGCAAGAGCCCCAAGCAACCTTTCAGGCCAGCGCAGCCTACACTCTTAAGCTGCCTTCGAAGTCATTGCTGACCCTGGGTGCTGGCTACAGCTTTAAGTTTCAACATGATATCAATATGCGAGCCAGAGAAGGTTTTACAATTCAGAACAGCCACCGTAAGACCGCAGAATTTCTTCACCCTGGTGGTTTTTCATTCAGCGTCGGTCTCAGCATACCTGCGCAGCAGATTTAGTATCAGTAATTTGGGTTATAAATTTCCTTGCCAGAACAGCTTGCTTGCCAATAATACTGGCATGCAAGACTTAATCAGCGGTGCCATTGACTTTAAATTAAAATGCAAAGAGGTTGATCTGAGCTATATAGACCAGGCCCCCTGGCAGTTTATCAATGAAGTTGAAATCGCAGCACCGCCTGAGGTGGTTTTTAATGTAATGGCTGATCACCACAGCTGGCCGCAGTGGTTTCCTGGTATGAAAGATGCCGCCTGGCAGGGCAGCCCGGGCGCCGGGGTTGACCGGGTGGTACAGG
>CAZHLC010000944.1:1592-1844 GCA_964532545.1 uncultured Leptospiraceae bacterium
TTGAACACTTTTTCAACTGGCAACCCGGCAAACAGATGAGTTTCTATCTGAAAGAAACCAGCCTGCCCTTTGTCAATGCCATGTGTGAAGATTACCAGGTTGCTGAAACCCGGGGCGGTACCCGCTTCACCTACCGGGTGGGCCTTGAAGCCCGTGAACCCCTGGCCTGGTTTGAGTTTGCTGCTAAACCCGTCATGCAGAACATGTTCGCCCGGGCCACTGAAGGTTTAAAAAACTACGTCGAGGCTCATC
>CAZHLC010000945.1:0-1840 GCA_964532545.1 uncultured Leptospiraceae bacterium
CGGTTAAACCATTGATAGCAATGTCTTTGCTCTCTCCGACGTACCTGAAGCGGGCCATGTACGACGACGGAAAAATAAACGAACGCAAAATGCCTGTATGAATAAAGAAATCTCGGTAGAAATTGTACTGCACGCCGATTTCAATGTCAACCCCTAGCAAGAGCAGCGAGCTGCCTTTTGCTTCGACAACTTCACAGCGCTTACCATCTATAGTAAAAACCTGGGCCGGTGCACTGATATCACCAAGCTGCTTGGGGGTACGCAGACTGACCGCAGGAACATCAGGGCACCCTCCCTGAGCCTCACTGGGATTAGTCAAGGGTATGGCCTGCTCGGTTACATCAAACTTTTCAAACTCTTGCTTGAAAGCACCGCCACCCAGGCCGCCACCGAGTGTTTGCAGGGTTGAGCTTTTCGAAAAATAGTCACCGCTGGCCCCAATGCCAGCTCTGATGTGCAGCTTCTTGCCAAACTTGTATTTCTTGAGAAAGCTAATGGCACTGGCAGGGGCCAACAGGGCGCTGGCACACATTATGATTACCAGCTTTTTCATTAAGGGCAAACCCCCCGCTCTACCTTGAAATTCAGGGTGATGTTGCCACTGATACCCTGCAGGTTCATCTGCTGGGCATAGAAAACAGCCCCCCCAGGGGGAATCTCTGAGTCATAGAAGGGCTTCACCAGAGGGTAATCATCAGCATAATTGGTATCAGTATCTGTTGGATCATAGAAGGGGTCATCAGTAATCAGATCATCATCTGCCATAAAAATGGTGGCCAGAAGAATGGGCCGATTCTTGAAATCTTGAATACGAATAGTGGCCTTGGTATTGAGGTTGTAGGTCGTATCAGTGGCCTGCTCTGTTGGGCTTGCGGCGCCTGTCAACATAGCCGACAGGTCTTGCAGGTCATTGCTGTCGAAAAAATCGGTAACAATTGAGGCCGCATTGAGCACAAGGCCTGAGGCAAATACATCATTATCGCGCACAAAGTAGAGATATTCGCAGTTCTGCAGTCGGGTCTGCAGACTGGTGTTATCGACCGCAATAAAGGGGTCTTCAGAACTGATGGCGCAAATAGCACCGTATAATTCAGGGTCTGTCAGCCCCGGTTCGGTCTCGAAATCTCCCGCGAGAACAAGAGTTTCAAGTGTTACACAGTAGTTTCGGGGTGCCGAGGGCAGCTGCAGAGTGCCCCCCTCTTTACCATTATTTGCCTTGGCATCGTTAAATGAATCTTCATTGGCATTGCCGCAGCCGCAGAATGACATTAGCAGAATTATGGCCAGGGGCAATATTGCTTTGTTCGTCTTCATAACCTTTCTTCGTTGTATCATAGAACTTTCCTATTAAGTTGATGGCCAAATCTGGCTCTGTTTATGTGTCTTTAAGATAGCAAGAGCCCGAAAATGTGCACATTATGGTCATTGCGAATTTATAAGTTCGAAAAACAAAACGACTGAAAGGGCTGCCGGCCATTTCGAGCGCTTTGGGCCTCGAAATGGCCGGCCGGCATTTGGTGTCTTTCTAGTACCGAATTTAGAAATCGAAAACGAGCAAAGGGGGCAAAAAGCAGTGGCATGCTTACCATATACCCATGAAAAGATCTGGTCTGGGGGCATACAGCCTGCTGATCTATTTGGGGCTTTCAGCCCCATTATCTCTTAATGCAGAGGGTATTTCGCCCGAAATGCGCCGTGAACAGGCTGATACCATCAAATCATTGATGAGCAAAAAGCGCCTTTCAATAATTCTCCCGAAGAAGTCGAGCTTTTCGATCTGCAAGGAAATGTTGTCGCGAGTGTTTCAGAAGAGTTTAAAAACAAATTGAGTATCGAAGGC
>CAZHLC010000946.1:0-1838 GCA_964532545.1 uncultured Leptospiraceae bacterium
CAACACCATACCAGCCCCACCACCATAGGGGTAATCATCAACCTGACCATGCCGGTTTATGGCGAAATCGCGCAGATCAACAGTCTCGACCTCGATGACTTTCTTTTCAAGGGCCTTAGAAATGAGCCCACCATTTTTTAAAACCTCGAAATATGCAGGAAAAAGTGACAGTATAAAAAACTTCATGCCTCAAGAAGAAACTTCAGCCCCTTGATGGGTAGCGGGTCAACGACCGTAGACATATCTACATACTCAGCGACCAGGGGAATGAGTATTTCTCTGCCGTCGATTTCTGCCACTAACCAGCCCCGGCCTTCATATTCTCTGATGGCTGCCACTTGACCTTTAATGGCTGGCTCTTCGGCATCAACCACGGCCAGCCCCAGAAACTCAAACATATAGGGCTCATTATCGCTGGCAAAATCTCTTTTAGCAGTCTGTAAAGACAGGCCAAGGTACAGGCCCTTCAGCCCATCGACGGCCTCAGGAGAATTGATACCTTCAATGTTTGCCAGAAAGATATTTTCTTTATAGGCTCTGATATTATAGAAATTGTATGCCTGTTTTTTCTGCGGCTCAAGCAGAAAACCATCAATGGGCCCCTTTGAGGTATAGAGCTCAAAACTGAACTTTTTTACAGTGCCCAGCAACTCGCCAAAGGCAGTAATGCGCACTTCGCCCTTGACACCCTTCGGGCCCTGAATTCGCCCGATGCACAGAATTGAATCGATGTTGGCGGTCAACAGACCTACCGCTCAGCGGTTCGTGACCTATTGGTCAACGATTTCAAGATTGATGCGCTGAATTTGCTGTTCAGTGTCTTTAGAGAGTCGGCGGGTAGAGATGCTACTCAACAGGGTTCGCATAGCGCGGGCAATTCGACCGTTTTTGCCAATAACGGTACCAAGGTCTTCTTTATGAACATGTAACTCAACAACGTGGGTGCTGCCGCTGTTTACAGGGTTCACTTGAACGTCGTCTTTGTTTTTTACCAGGTTTCTTGATATATATTCTACCAGCCCGGCCGGGTTTGCTTTCGTTGACATAGAACTACTCTCTTAAAGGTTTATGATGTAGCCTGTTCTGCGGCAGCAGGTTCAGCTTTGGCAGAAGTAGCTTTCTTTTTGGTTTTACGTCGTGCTCTACTCTTCTTTGAGGCGTCGACGCGGCGTTTTTCGCGACCCAGAGAGAAATCTTGCCACATTTTATTCGCAGTTAGAATTTTCTGAACCTGGGGCGAAGGCTGGGCCCCTTTATCGAGCCATGCCATGATTTTATCTTTGTCTAAACGGTACTGCTGGCCTTCAGCTGAAATAGGATGATATAAACCAAGAATTTCTAAGAATTTGCCATCGCGCGGGCTTGACGATGCAGCAGCTACGATACGGTAATAGGGCTTTTTCTTGCTGCCAAATCGTTGTAATCTTATTTTAACTTGCACTACTGAAGCTCCTTCTCAAGCTTTTAAAATTGATCGTAGTCAATGGCAGGCTTTGATACTGAACGTCAAGTAATTTTAAACCATTGGGCCCAGGTAGCCGATATTTTAGATAAGCCATGAATCTTTTTGAATCACTCGCCCACCAGATAGGCATAAGTGTACCCAGTATCATCTCTTTATTTTTTCTCAGCCTGGCCTACTTTGGCTTTGGCATTGCCATGTTCTTCATTGAGGTCTTTGCCGCACGTAAAATGCGAAAAGAGCGCAAAGAGCAGCGAGACCATGAAACCGCTAGAATGATCAGCCCCAATAGACAAACATCTGAACAATCAGCCCAGACTCAGCTAGAAACAAGCGGGCAGATTGCCCTGATGCCGGTAACCATTGAGCCTCAAAC
>CAZHLC010000947.1:0-1836 GCA_964532545.1 uncultured Leptospiraceae bacterium
AGGCCGGTAGACGCAAAAGACAACCATGGTGCTACAGCTTTGACCAATGCCAGTCACAATGGTCATCTTGAGATCGTGAAGCTTCTAGCAGGGCAGGGCGCCCAGATCGAGCAGGCCGACGAATTCGGGGTGACTGCCCTTATGGGGGCCGCCTGGGCCGGCCATGTTGAAACGGTAGCTTTTTTATTATCAAAGGGGGCGGCCATCAACACAGCCAATAAGGCGGGCCAGACCGCCCTTACGGGGGCTGCCCTTGAGGGGCAGAGTCGGGTTGTTAAACTGTTATTAGACCATAAAGCCCAGATAAACCACCGGGCAAACAATGGCAAAAGCGCACTGTTGTTTGCAGCCCAGTTGGGTCATCGAGATACAGCTGCGCTGTTGCTCGAACGGGGTGCTGATATTAACAGTACTGATAAACAGGGTAATAATGCTCTGCTGCTGGCCCTGGTCAACGTTGCCAACCCGCCATTGATATCGCTGCTGATTGAAAAACGTATAGATTTAAATCACAAAAATCATGCTGAAGACTTCGCCCTGGTGCTGGCGGCCCGCCTGGGTGATGGGCCTGCGGTAACCAGTCTGCTGGCTGCAGGGGTAGACCTGAATCAGGCCGACGGTGCGGGTCGCACAGCTCTGTTTGCCGCCATTGAAGCCCGGGCCCCTGAAATTGTTAAGCTGCTGCTGGCCCAGGGGGCCGATGTCAATCATCAAGACAATCAGGGCAGCAGCGCCCTGATGCTGGCGGCGGCCCAGGGTGAAATAAAAATGGCACGCATTCTGCTGGCCGCTAACTCTGATCTGAGATTACGCAACCAGCAGGGGCATGACGCCCTGGCTCTTGCTGAAAAAAATCGTTATGCTGAGATCATTCAATTGTTGTCAGCCCAGCAGAAAAGCCAGAGTGAAACCCAGGCGCCCCCGGTTGAGTAGGCGGTTTTTTTACTTTACAGCCAAAAGAGCGAATCACATAAATCAGAAACCTTGGCTGCACCGAAAAAAAGAATCTCATTCAGGGCGAAAACCGAAACGAAATGCCCGGTATGTTCAACCACCCATGCAAAAGAAGAGCTTATGCGTGGTGGCGGCCGCCTGATTGCCGGCAATCTTACTAAAGAGTTGCGCCGTCTTTTTGAAGAAAGTAAAAAGTGGGGCAAGATATACCCGCTGGCCTACGAAATGCAGGTCTGCCCCAAGTGCCTTTACACCGCCTTTCCTAAAGATTTTTCTACGCTGCAAGAAGAAGAGCTTACAGCTCTGCGCTCGACCAGCTCACACCGCCAGAAGCTGATTCAGACAGTTTTCGGCCCGGTTGATTTTACCCAAGATCGCAATCTTATTATGGGGGCAGCCTCATACATGCTGGCAGTCGACTGCTATCATCTGCGCTCTCTTGAGCTTGCGCCTACGCCGAAAAAAGCCGTGGCTGCCATTCGGGCCGCCTGGTTACTTGATGACATTTTTGCCGATGCCAATTACCGCCCCTATGACAAACTGCGCGATTTCTATTATATGGAGTCTGCGCGCAACTACGGCAAAACCCTCGAATTGATGGAATCTGCTGAAGAACCCATTGAAGCCGCAGGCCCCATGCTGGGCCCCGACCTTGATAAGAACTGGGCCTTTGACGGAATTATTTATCTCAATGCCTACTTGACCCGCAAGTATATTGACCAGCTGGCCAATGAAGATGAGGCCAAGGCCCAATTGCTTACGTTGACCAAACGTTATCTTTCAAAGCTTTATGGCAGTGGTAAATCGAGTAAATCAAAACCCTCAGTCATTATCGATATGGCCAAAGATCTTTATGATGAAATGGGCGAGTTGATTGACCAG
>CAZHLC010000948.1:0-1831 GCA_964532545.1 uncultured Leptospiraceae bacterium
CATTATAGCTTTTTTCGGTTTATGCCGACGCTTAACTATGCGCCTTCTGGCCTTTGCCTGCCTTACTGTTTTTACGGGCCCGCTGGCGGCCACTGGCACCATAAAACAACTATCATATAAAGATAAAGAAATACAGAAACTGCGCAGTGAGATGACCCAGAACCTGCGCCTGCTGCGCCGGGGCGATCGTTTTCAAATTCGCTGGCGCACATATACGGTTCGCGATCAAGATAACTTTTTTAAAATCATGGCTAAGACCATGCAGAATCATGACACTCTTTCAAGTGTCAACCGGCTGGCTTCTATCTGGGATATTAGAAAGGGTGACAAATGGCTTATACCGAATATAAGAGGCATTGCCCTTTATGGTTCGAAACACAAACTCGCCAAAGAGTATAAGGTCTCTTTGTCGAAGATTCTGAATATTCCGGGTAAAAAGGGATTATATTTTATTGCTGGTTTCAGGTTCAAACCAGAGGCCCGCAAACTGTTCAGACTTGAAAGTTTCATCAGGCCGGTAACAGGGCCGGTTTCATCAAGGTATGGTCTACGCCGCGACCCCTTTCATAATAAAAGAAGCTGGCATAACGGTATCGACATTGCCTGCCCTAAAGGCTCAAAGGTAAAGGCCTCAGCCTCTGGTAAGGTCATCTTTGCCGGCTGGCGCGGGGGCTACGGCCGGGCCGTTATCATTGAGCACTACGGTGGTTACCAGACACTTTATGGTCATCTTAAAACATTAAAAGTGAAAAAGGGCCAGAAGGTGAAGCAGGGCCAGGTAGTCGCCCACTCTGGCAACACCGGCCGCACCACCGGGCCACATCTGCATTTTGAATTACGCCGAAAGGGCCGGGCAGTCAGACCACTGTTTAATCATGGTCTATTACGCCGAGCCCGCAGAAAAACTACCTGAAATTAGAGCCTGGCCAGCAGACGCCTGGCTTCTGAGCGCAGCACGGCACTTTTACTTTTGCGGGCAATCTGCCGCAGACGAAATTTAACCCGCGGGTTTTTGATATAGCTGAGTTCTTGCATGATCACCATCATCTCTGCGGGCCGTTTACCATGATAAGAACGTTTATACAAAAACGGAAAGGCCTTGGTGTCTTCATACCAGCGCAGGGTGCGATAAATCTGTCTCAACACATTGGGGTTTTTTTCGCGCAGAGCAAAGATTAACCGGTTCAAATACTTTTTCTTTTCTTTTTCTTCAGGGTATCTTCGAATGCTGCGAAAGGCAGACTCTCTCACTAACCATTCTTTATCTCTCATTCTGCGCATAACAGTTCGCAGATCTTTCTGCTCAGCGGGCTGATACTCGATATATAAAAGTGAATGCCATCGAACCATTGATGATTTATGCCTGGTTAATTTCAGGGCCTGTTTCTTATACCCAGGGGCACGAAACTTGATTAAACGCCGCAGAGCGGCCAGCTTGACTGCTGGCTTTTCTTTCTCAAGTGCATGACGATACACTTCTTGCTGGGCGGGCTTAACCGGGGCAGCCTTGAAATTACGTAAATAGATAACCTTCTCTTGCCAGTTTTTTTCAGAAAACCCAGCAACAGTAATAGAAGGGGGAAAGGCATTCGCAGGCAATATTTTATCTTTACTGCCACAATACAGCAGCGAGAAGACAAGAAGAAAGCAGACTGTTGGCTTCATTGTTTCTGAAAATGACAAGAGATTACTAATTTTGGCCAAACCTTTCAAGATCATATAAATCTTCTATTATAGAATGCAAAAATATCTGCGCAGGGTTCCAGTTTTTTTACTACTCTTGGCAGTTTCAATCGTTTTACTGCAATGCCAATGGGCAAAACGCAAAGTA
>CAZHLC010000949.1:0-1827 GCA_964532545.1 uncultured Leptospiraceae bacterium
GTTAATGGCGATATCGCTTTTGTTAACCTAGCCAGCTTCATTGACCTGCAGGCGGTTCATTAAAACCCCGTAGCACATCTCAAGAGGTGAACCAGAGTCTAACATATCTTGCAGACCACAGTCTGTACCACAGATTTTTTCGGTGTACTCAATCACACTCTGCTGCCAGGGCTGCAGGTTGGTGGTTGAAAAGTATTCTTTTTTAAAAACGAGTTCAGTTTTGAAGGCAGTATCACATTCTTTGGCCAGCCACTGCTCGGTGTAATTATCATAGTTGCGCTTGTCTGACTCATCAAAATTGTCAGTATGCAGAAAAAGAGTGAAGAGTTTTACCATCTGCTGGGGGTTTGCAGCCAGATGTTGGCGATAATCTTCTTCAGAATAACGCATAATATGATTACCGTTTGCGATCGAAAATGCAAATTTAGCCACGTTCTGGCGGGTGTCTTCGTCTAGTTGAACGATGGGCATCTTTATATATTGCAATTATATCGGCAGCTGACCAGTTTTTCGTCTCTATTTTAATGACATAATACCTGCGATATCTTAAGCTGGCAGGGTGAACAAACCCTTTAAGCAGGGCCGCTTTGAAGATCTGCCCGAAAAGCCTTTTAAACCCCATTTGTTCTTCAAAGCAGAGCAAATCGACTTAAGCCTGGCAGCCCCGGGTTTCAAGGGCATGAAAGTACATGTGCGCAAATATGGTAAGGGTGAACCGCTATTTCTGATTCACGGCTTCATGATAACCAGCTACTCTTGGCGCTATGCCTTTAAATATCTAGGTGAAAAGTTCACCTGCTATGCAGTTGATTTGCCCGGGGCTGGTCGAACTGAAACCCGGCTAGACTTCTCTTATGAACCCGCGGTTCTGGCCCAATGGTTAATCGAGGTTTTGCGGGCCCTGAATATCTATGGTTGTAAAACCATTGGTAACTCAATGGGCGGCTATCTGGCCATGCACATGGCATTGGCTGATCAGAATTGTATGTCAAAACTCATTAATCTGCACTCACCGGGCCTGGCCGAGTTCAGATTCGATGCCCTGAACGTGGCGCTGGGCATACCAGGTAGTCGCGCTTTATTGAAGTATATTTTTCAGCGCGATACTCTGCGCTTTGTACATAAGAATGTACATTACTATGATGAGTCTCTCAAATCTCTTGAAGAAGCCAGAGAATATGCAGCCACCCTGATGACTGAAGACGGCGCTGAGGCATTTATTAAGTACTTTGCTGAGACCATGAATGTAAAACATATGCGTGCGCTTGCAAAAACATTGCAGGCTCTTGAAAAGTTTGCCATACCCCTGTTGCTGCTCTATGCTGAAGAAGACCCCATGGTGCCGCCCAAAGTGGGTCGTGAACTGAAGAAATTGGCTCCCTCTGCTGAATTAGTTTATCTGAAAGAGGGTTCACATTTTGCCCATGTAGACAGGCCAGAGCTGTTTGCAGACCATGCCATGGCTTTTTTAAGCGCCTGAGTTTCGTAAACTTTTTAAAGAACAGTGACAAGTCAATAAACTAGCTGTCGTCTAACTCAGGCTTCTGAATAATGGCCAATGCTCAGACGATTATTTATTTCAGTTCTTTTCTTTATTTTCTTTTCAAATGCTCTATGGGCCCGCTTTTCAAACAATTACCAGCAGCCCATTGGCAACCGGGCCAGCGGCATGGGTGGGGCCTTCGTGGCCCTGGCAGATGATTCAACGGCGCTCTGGTATAACCCCGCTGGCCTATCGCAGTTAGATGATTTTGATATCAATGTTACGGCCAGCACATACAGCTATATTAAAAAGAAAACCACGGGTTTTCTTGAGTTTGAGCGCCT
>CAZHLC010000950.1:0-1817 GCA_964532545.1 uncultured Leptospiraceae bacterium
CGCCAATAAGGCTGGCCTGGTGTTCAATACCGTCGCTGGTGACTATTTCAATTGAGTCGGCCCCATTAACAACATGACTGTTGGTAAGAATAAAACCATCATGGGTAAAGGCAAACCCTGAACCGCCTGATTCGCCTGAGCCTAAAAAACCACGGCGTCGCTGGGTTTTGATGCTGACTACAGAGGGGCTCACATCTTCAGCCACCTGGCTGATGGTCTGTGAGTAGTGGTCTAGAAGCTGGGCGTCATTAACGGGGGTGCGCTGGCCTTGCTCAGTAAAGGCCCCTTCTGAGGCTACAAAGTCTGCTGCTAAAAAATCCATATTTCTTAATATGGTATGAAAAAAGGCCAGAGGCCAGCAAAAATCAGTGTTAGAACGTCAGCTTTTGACCAGAACTGCAGGCAGAGCTTCATAGGCCGACTTAAGCAGCTGTTCGGTAGTTTCAAGGTTGATACAGGCATCGGTGATTGATACGCCATATTTTAACTGGCTCAAATCATCGGGTAAAGACTGCTTGCCTTCGTTAATATTACTTTCAACCATTAGGCCAATCAGATTTTCGTTACCGGCTACGCGCTGCTCAACAATGCTGTCAAAAACAACCTTCTGGCGCTCATGCAATTTCTCAGAATTAGCATGGCTGCAGTCGATCACAATGCGGCTGGTCTCATCGGCTTTGGTGAGTTTCTCTGTTACATTGCCGATGGTTTCAGTGTCATAGTTGGGGCTGTTCTTACCGCCGCGCAGAATAACATGGCAGCTGGGGTTGCCTGTGGTACTTACAATACTGGTCACACCGCGTTCATCAATACCCAGAAAATGATGGGGATTCTTAGCCGAGCCCATGGCATCGATAGCTACCTGAAAGTTACCGTCGGTATTGTTTTTAAAACCTACGGGCATCGACAGACCACTGGCCATCTGGCGGTGAGTCTGTGATTCGGTCGTACGTGCGCCAATAGCTGCCCAGCTGACAAGATCTGAAATAAACTGCGGAACAATGGGGTCTAAAAACTCGGTAGCCGTGGGTAGACCACGGTTCAGTATTTCTAAAAGAATATGTCGAGCCTTGCGCAGACCTTCTTCGATTGAATATGTGCCATTAAGGTGGGGGTCGTTTATCAGACCTTTCCACCCCACGGTGGTGCGGGGCTTTTCAAAGTATACCCGCATAACGATGTAGAGTTTGTCTTCAAATCGGCGGGCCAGCTCAGCCAGTTTGTCAGCATATTCGAGAGCGGCCTTCTCGTCGTGAATTGAACAGGGGCCCACAATTACCATGAGCCTTTTGTCTTTGCCTGTGAGAATGTCTTGAATGATCTTTCTGCTTTCAACCACCAGTTTGGCGCTGGTGTCAGACTGGGGAATTTCAGCCAGCAGTTCTGCTGGTGACCCCAGGGCATTGATCTTGGCTATGTTTAAATTCTGTGTTTGCATTATATTATTTCTTTTATATCGTCATTGCCAAAGATACATACATACCATCAAACAGTAAAAAAATTCTGTACCCCGGCAGAAGCCCGATTGCTCAATATGGAACATAACACAACCTAAGGCTCTTTCGTTGCCTTATTAGTTCTCGGCCTGCAGAGAAATAAACTTTACTTGAAACAACCAGGCGGTATTTGAACTGAGCTTAATGCGCCCACTTGCTGACCGCATGCGCCCCCAGACTCTTGATGATTATCTGGGCCAGCAGCACCTGCTGGCCGAGGGTTCAATCTTGCGGCGTGCCATTGCCGGGGGGCAGCTGCCCTCAATGATCTTATGGGGGCCGCCTGGCGTTGGCAAAACAACCCTGGCCAGAATTATTGCG
>CAZHLC010000951.1:0-1816 GCA_964532545.1 uncultured Leptospiraceae bacterium
CAGAAGCTGAAGATATATACTGCGATGCCAGCTGAAGTTAAATTTGAGCGTACACCAAATGAGATAAAACTTGCTCTTGCTGCATTGAACCCTGAGGCCCGACTGAGCGCCTGAATTTACCTGATTCTCAGGTACTTCGACTCAGCAGGTCTTTTAAGTACTTTAGGTCTCTTGACCAGCTGCAGGCGCTGGGCCAGCAGACGGCGACCGCGACTGAAGTGAATCAACACAGTGTCGCCCACCTTGTATTTGTGAATATTTTTTACGGTTTGTCTCACCCCGCGCACCCGCTGGCGGTTTACGGCCACAATGATATCACCCTGCTTTATGCCCGCACCAGAGGCCGGGGTACCGCTGTAGACCCGGGTTACCCAGGCGCCGCGGTAAGAGTCTTTGATCAGCACACCCATCCAAGGGGTTTGTGGCTCGGGCTCGGGCAGAGCACCGGCCTTGGCCTTGGGGGCGGCCATCACGGGTAAGCTGCATACTAGAAATACGAGCAGGGCCTTCATAGAGAAATTATCGACCAAAGTGGCTTTTTCAGGGGAAATTTTAAGGCTTGACCGGCAAAAATCAAGCAGTCAGGCCAGTTTATGAGAAGATGGTTGATTGTGGCGATGATGTTATCTGCCTTGGTAGGCTGTGAGAAAGTCGAGCTGGTTAAGGTTCCCCTTGAAAAGCTTGAATATGGCCAGCTGACTGCCATTTTAAAACTCAAAACTCTACGGCCCATCAATGGCGGCACGTACCAGGGTTTTTACCACCGCACCAAAGCTGACTCTAAGCGCCAGGGCCCTTTTGAGGCCAATCTGGTGAACCAGAAGGCCGGTGAGAAAGAGATTATCAGATACCGCGGCCAATACATGGCCGGTCTGAAGCACGGTGAGTTTTCAGAAAAAGTTTTCTTTGATAACAAAGCCGGCATCTATTACAATTGGGAAATTAAACTGCAGTTCAAAGAAGACAAGTGTGAAAAAAGTGTCTTCGAGGGGCGGGTGGGCAAAAAGATGTATAACATGACCATTTCTGATGAATCGGGTTCAAACTGTGATTTTCGCGCTCAGGTAAATAAGGCCCGCGACCGCTTTATTAAAGAATCTCTAAAAAACTGAAAAAAATTCAATTTTTCTGGGAAATTTTTTCTCTTGGGGGGTATTACCCATATAAAACCCAGGAGGAATAACATGCCCAGAAAAACCAAAGAAGAGCGGGCCTTCGAAAAACTGACCCGCGAGCTTGAGAAACTGGTAGCCAAAAGTGAGAAGATGCGCTTCTACATGCAAGATGAGATTCTTGAGATGACCTCAGACGGTACGATACGCCTGATTAATACCCGTGGTAATATCATTCAGACCTTTGATGATCACTCATCATAGGCTGCAGCTACCTGACGGCCCCGTTCTTCATTTACAAAGATCATCACGATCATGCCTGCGAGAAAAAGAACCGAGCAGATCAGAATTGCATTCTGCAGCCCAAAAAGAGTTTGCAGAATGCCAAGGCTGAGTAGGCCGAAGATGGCGGCCAGCTTCATGGCGAAACCCCAGAAGCCAAAGAACTCACCTGATTTTTCTTCAGGTGACATGACGCCTACCAGGGCACGTGAAGCTGACTGGGTGGCCCCAAGGCCCATGCCCGCCAGCGAACCGATCACCACGAAAACATGCTCAACCAGATAGCTGGTGCCCAACAGCTCATTGATAAAAGCGGTAACTTCAAAGCAGCCGAAGATCAGGGTTACGGTAACCGTCCATAATACCAGGGTGAGGGTGTAGGTAAGCTTAGAACCGATTTTATCTTGTAGAAAACCAAAGCC
>CAZHLC010000952.1:0-1813 GCA_964532545.1 uncultured Leptospiraceae bacterium
AATCAGTTGATGGCGAGGTTATCTGTGAACACTTCATTGAGGCGCAAGAAATCTCAATTGATGCCCTGGTTTTTAATGGCCAGGTGCAGCTGAGCGGCGTGGCCGATCGCCACATTAGACTGGTTGATGACAAGTACTTCATCGAATATGGCCACAGCATGCCCAGCCAACTGCCAGATGCAGAAGTGGCAAAGATACAGACAGAAATACAGCGGTTTGCTGACAGCATTGCCCTGCTGAATGGCCAGCCATACACCGGGGCCTTCAAGGGTGACATCAGAGTTACCCCCGGGGGCGAAGTGGTGATTGGCGAGATCGCCAGTCGTCTCTCTGGCGGATTTATGAGCACCCACACATACCCGGCTGCAAGTGGCACGAACCTTATGCAGCAGTATATCAACCTGTTGCAGGGCCGCTCGCCAGAAATTGCCAGCAGGTATAAGGGCGTATCAATCGAGCGGGCCATTGTTGCGCCCCCCGGGCGACTTGCGAGACTTACAAAGCTCAGGCCAGAAGATTTTCAAAGGCCCGGTGCACGCCTGTTACACTGTTTTTATCATAGAAATGAAGGCGATTTGATTTATGCCATACGTTCAAATATTGGCAAGCTGGCCAACTTTGTAATTCAGGCCGATAACCATGCTGAGGCCAACAGGCTATGGCTTGACATTCAAGAAAAGAGTCATTTTGAGATTGAGCCATTGCGGCTGGCACAAAAGCAAATCGACCGGGCCTCGCGTGAAAAGTTCAATGCCAGCTACTGCTGGGCCTGCAAGGCCTGCGATGGCACCAACTGTGCCTCGGGCGTGCCCGGCATGGGCGCTGCCGGTACCATGGCGTCATTTAAAGATAATGTAATGGCTCTGAAAGAACTTAAGGTCAGGGCCACCTATCTTGAACAGAAAGACAGGCGGCAGCCTGACATCGCAGACACCAGCGTAGAACTTTTTGGCCAGCACTACGCTGCCCCGATTCTTTCTGCCCCCATTACCGGGGCCCGCACCAATATGGGGGGCTCAACCACCGAATATGACTACGCCAATGAAACAGGCAGTGCCCTGGTTGAAATGAATCTTTTACCCACCTTTGGTGATGGGGCAACCCCAGACAAGTACCTCATTGGGCTGCACGTTGCAGAGAAACTGGGCCGTGGCATTGCTTTTTTTAAGCCGAGAGCCGACCAGCAAGAACTGGCCCGGCGGGTTAAACAGGTCGAAGCGGCCGGGGTAAGCGCCTGGGGTATTGATATCGATGGGGTCTCATTTAAAACCATGCAGTTGCGTGGCCAACAGACCGCCCGCAAGAGCGTGGCAGATCTTGCAGAACTGGCTGGGCTCACACCCCTGCCCTTCATAGCTAAAGGAATCATGTCGATCGAAGATGCCCGGCTGGCCTGCGAGGCCGGCGCAGCAGCCATTATCGTGAGTAACCACGGTGGGCGGGTTCTTGATGGCATGCCCGGTACGGCCAGGGTGCTGCCCGAAATTGCCGACTTTATCAGAAATAACTATAGCGAGGTAAAAGTGCTGGTAGATGGGGGCATTCGCTCGGGCAGCGATGTTTTTAAGATGCTCTGCCTGGGGGCCAGCGCAGTTTTAGTGGGCCGACCGGTTGTCATGGCCTGTGTGGCCCATGAACGCCTTGGGGTAAAGGCTCTGTTTCAAAACTACATTGATGATCTCACCCGCTCAATGAAGGTTCTGGGTATTGAGAACACTGCGCAGATCAGCGCTGACTATCTTGAGACAAAGTGATTTACAGCAAGCTTGAAGCAGAAGAAATGTCGTAATGATTAGGCGCTCTTTTTTCTTAT
>CAZHLC010000953.1:0-1812 GCA_964532545.1 uncultured Leptospiraceae bacterium
TCACTACTGGTGGCAGTACCTTGGGAGAATATGAAGAGTATGCCCGGGTCTACATTTTCACTTTTTTTAAATCAGTGGCAAAGCCCAGCACCCGCGATCGGGTTTGGTTAAGAAAGGCCTGGCGCAGTTTTGATCTGGGCGCCTTCTTTGTGAAGCTACCCATGAGCCATGATAAAGAAACCCTGACCTATATTCGCTATTTTCTTAATGACCGCGATGTCGCAAACCCAAAAGCCAGGCCCACTGATTTTTATTGGCTGATAAAATACAAAAAGAATGAGGCCAAACAGATTCCGCAAAGCCTGATAGCCCGCTTCAAACTACAAGACCTCGAGAAGCTGCCGGAACACCGTCA
The DNA here is from genome assembly GCA_964532545.1 of uncultured Leptospiraceae bacterium. GTDB lineage: Bacteria > Spirochaetota > Leptospiria > Turneriellales > CAZHLC01 > CAZHLC01. The sequence goes on from CAZHLC010000953.1 coordinate 356, forward strand.
GGGTGATTATTTTAAAATTCTATTGAAGTTGAACAGGGTGAACCCCGAGACCATGGTGTTTTCAAGCGATGCCCGGTTGCGACGCAGCCTTGCCCTGGTTTATCTGAAGAAAAAATACCGGGGTATGGTGGCGCAGAACCCCCAGGGCTGGCGACAGGCCTTCTGGCGTATGCTTCGCAAAGAGCAGAGCAGTTACTGGTTTCTGCCGGTTGCTGCTCATTACGGTTCTTTTAATGCGGATGAGCGGGCCCAGTGGCAGGCCCGCTGCGAGGCCAGAACTATTGCCATTGAAATATGTTTCAGAGTGTGGCTTAAACATAACCAGCCGCGGGCCCTCAGTGTCTGGCTAGAGGCCGATGAGGTTACCCGGCAGAAAATTATTGGCTGCAATCTTCAGGCAATGATGAAAATGCCCGTGGCCTATTCTGTGATCAGCTGGTTATTAAACCACAAAAGAGAAATGCTGCGTTTGCGGGTTATTATGCTGCTCAGCGATAAGCAGATGGTTCAATATAAGAACCTGATTGTAGCCCACTGGTTGGCCGAAACAGATTACACCGTTCGAACCATGCTCACGGCAAGAGTTCTGGCAAATAAAAAGCTCTATAAACTGTATGAGCCCCATGTCTATGACCTCTACCTGGTGAGAGACCCTGGTTTGCCCACCAGGCTGCCCGGTGAGAAAAAGCGGCGAGAAAACACCCCGGTGAACACCCAACCTCAAACGCAGAATCAAACTACTATTCAGAATCAGCAAACCAACCCCAACCAGCCGGTGAATCGAAATCAGCAAACTACCCCGAATCAGCGGCAGAACCAGAACAGGGTTAACCAGCAACAGAATCAACAGCAGAATTCGCAGCAAAAGAAAAACCAGCAGAGCCAGCCCAACAATACAAAGCCGCAGGCACAAAAGGTCAAAGAGCAGTCGGCAAAAACCGATAATTGAAGCATGTATAAAATCTCTGCGCTGTTCATACTTTTACCCCTCTTTGCTGCAGGGGCCCAGGTTGATGATGGCGATAAACTGAAGTTTTTTAGAGAGGGCAAAGAGGCCTTTGCTGCAAAGAAATACCAGACGGCCGAGGGCGCCTTTAAAAAGTTTATCAAAACGCAGCCCTACCTTTATGAGATTCGTGATGCCTTCTACCATTTGGGATTAATCAAGCTGAAGCAGAAAGATTATTTCGAGGCTATATCACAGTTCAGTATTCTGCAGAATCGTTTTCCTCATTCGAAATACCGTAAGAAGGTGCTTTATTATCTGGGCCGCTGTTATTACGAAGTTTATATTCCGGCGCGGGCTGAAAGATACCTCACCGAGTATCTGCGTAAAGACCTGCTGCCCGATAAAAATATTGAGCTGAAAATCACCGCCCGAATCTACCTGGCCCATATGGCCCGCCGGGGGCGGGCCTATAAGCGGGCGTTAAAATTCTATCATGCCAGCGTAAATC
>CAZHLC010000954.1:0-1805 GCA_964532545.1 uncultured Leptospiraceae bacterium
AGCCGATGCGAAAAAGCGGCAACAATTTCGGCTGGTTCGGGCCAAAAAATGGCCATCTTTATTTAAAAAGTTTGTCACAGACTTTCGCACCGACGTGAAACAGCCCGGGCTGCCGGTTGTTTTTGCCCAGATTGGCGAAACGGTTTACAAGCAGAGCTTTCACAAATGGCAATTTATGCAGCAACAACAGGCCTCAGTGAAACTTGCAAACGGTGCGATGATTACCACCAGCGATCTGCCAACTCATGATGGCCTGCACTTCACGGCCAAGAGCTATCAAACTATTGGGCAGCGCTTTGCCATGGCATATCTTTCTCTAAGAAAATGATAAACACTCAAGCCGCATTAACTATACTTCTATTAAGCCTGAGCAGTCAGGGCTGCCACTGCCTTAAAGCAGCTGATCAAGAGAAAAAACTGAAACTGATTGCAGTGGGCGATATTGTACACGCACATAACTGGCCAGAAGACTTTATTTCAGTGCGTCGCTCTCTAAATGCCCCGGCCACCGATGTCTATGAGCGCCTGGGCAAAAAGATGTTTGCCCCTACCCGGCCCCTGATACAAACAGCAGACCTCGCCTTTGCCAACCTTGAAACCCCCTTTACTACCCGTAAGATCAAACGCAAACCCTTCTTTCAATTCTCATCACACCCCAAAGACCTTGACTATACCATCTGGGCCGGCTTTAACCTCTTCAGCCTGGCCAACAACCACACTGCAGATGCCGGCCGTGAAGGTATCAAAAGCACCCTTGAGTTAATGCTGGCCAAGAAGAAGATTCACAAGAACATACACTGGGCCGGCATCGGGCTGAAAAAAGACGATTGGCGCAAACCCACCATTATTCGTCTGCCTGAAAAAAACATAACGGTGGCCTTCTATGCCTATAGTAAACTATGGCAGAGATATACCAACCTCTACAAAGAACGGGTGGTGATCGAAGACCTGAAAAAAGCCCCAAAAGTTGATCTGGTTATTCTGAGCCTGCACAATAGTGTTGAGTTCAGGCATGTTCCGTTCAAGTATACTGTGCGGCGCTACCGCAAATTTATAGATCATGGGGCTGACATTATTCTGGGTCACCACCCCCATGTAGGCCAGGGCATCGAGCGCTACAAAGACGGGGTTATCTTTTACTCACTGGGTGACTTCTCTTTCGGCCCGGCCCATAAAAGATACTTTCGCCGGGCCCAGATGTTTAACATGATTGCAGAAATTGATATTGTTAAAGGGCAAACCACCAGCATAAAATCAGTGCGGGCCCACCCTCTCTATACAGACTTTTTTCGTGAGCTGAAAGTCGGGGGCAAAACCCTTGGGCCAAGTAAATTTATTCCGCAATTGCTAGAACCACCATTTTCAACCCACATAATGAAGACCATTATCAAATGGTCAGAAAAGATACCGGGCAACAAAACCCGTTTCAAACTGAACCAGAGAACCCTTGAGGTTCTGCCTGCTGCCACCTCAACTGAAAAGACTTGACAGTCACTCTTCAAATCAAAAATTTTTTCGCTCACACAAATCTCTAATTTTGCGCCGATACCTCTCAAATGAAAAATTACCTGAAACTACTCTCTATATTTCTGACGCTGTTGACTTTGCTTACCTGCAAAAGCAAACCTGCGACTCTCGACTCAGCAACACGCAGTCGTCTCGCCGACCAGAGTTGCAAAGCAGCCCCCAGGGGTATGGCCTGCATACCAGCGGGCCCCGCGATCATCGGTGAGAAGGCAGACCCACAAAGCAGTGAAAAACCCGCCGCGAAGGCCATTACTACCAGGTGGCAGGGTTATACTTCG
>CAZHLC010000955.1:0-1804 GCA_964532545.1 uncultured Leptospiraceae bacterium
TGTATCGTGCGACCAGCATGCTGGGTGACTATAAAAAGCTCAATAAGGTGCCCATATCATCAAATGCAGAGAAATACGTTGACGAAGGCCCTTTTGACTATAAGAAAACATACTGGTATCGGCTTACACTGGTTACCAAGCTGGGTGATGAAAGCCCATCATCGCCTGCGGTCTTTTTTAAACCTATAAAGCGTATTGAGCCTTCACGGGTGCGTATAACAAGTCTGGTTCGCCGGGCTGGCGCCCTTGAAGTCAAGTTTACGGCAATTAAAGACAGTGATCTGTTTCACTATGAGATATACCGCCGCATTGGTGCAACTGGCCCTTTTAGTAAGATTGGTTCTGTTAAGAAAAAGACTTCTTTTCTTGATTCGAGGCTTGAGGCGACCCAGTTCTATTGTTATCGGGTCAGAGCCAAAGATAAGCAGGGCAATCTCTCATCACCAATGCGAGAGAAGTGTGCTCGACCCAAAAATGCTCAAAAACTGGGCCCACCTGATACATTCGTCTTGCGCGAAGATCAGGGTGGCGTGTTTATAAGCTGGAACTATAAAGCCCAACCCATCTTAGCTGGGTTCTTGATTCTTCGTCAAGCGAAGGGGCGACAGTATAGGTTGGTGAACAAAGAACCCATACATAAAAACACCCGATACTTTGTAGATCGCAATGTTAAACCTGGTGATAGGCTCTCGTATAAGATTAAGGTCTTAGGGCGAGATGGCGTTGTTGGCAGAGCCTCTCAGGCAAAAACAATCACACTAAAGCGGCGAAGACCACGGCCTATAAATAATTTACGAATCTACCAGGCCGGGGCCTCTTATATCATCTCTTGGGATTACTACAGCAAGGTTGACCGTTTTGAAATAGAGGCGGTGCGGGTACAAGACCAGAAGAAAATAAAGGTTGCCACCACAAAGAAGCGCCAGTATCGCTGGAAGCCCAAGAAAGGTAACTACGAAGTTACAGTCAGAGCTGTTACAAAGAAGAACCAGAGGTCGATACCAAAAGAGTATAGGCGGGTTGAGGTTGAATGATTAGATTTAGTTCATTTCAATTGAGGTAAGGTTCTTACGGCTATGACAGGCTGCTCACCACAACAATCCCATTTGATTTCAAGATTGTGGGGTAGAGATTGTGTCACGCTCTGCCAGATTTCAGGCTCTTCAGTGCTTGAAGGCAGGTCGCCCGCTGAGGTTCGTTGGTTGTAACGCTTCATTTCTGGGGGAAGTTTTCGGTCAGTAAAGACCTTAATTTCGCCAAACAGGGTAGCCGACCCCCGGGTGGCTGGCATTTGAGCTAAAAAGTAATTATCATCATAGTCATATTCACCGCTGACGCGCTCTTGTGAGCTAGTTTGCCCTGGGTCTACCTGCCAGGCTTCAAAATAGGTCAAGCTAACCGATTTAGTCTGGCTTTTTTCACAAAGGCGGTATTCGACCTTCTTGTTGAGTTTTTGAATGATCAGGGTCGGTTTTTGAGCTTTTTCAGGCAGATCAAATGTCGTTAGCCATTGAACGCCCCCGCAGCCGATGGTTTCAGGCGCCTTGAGTTGCTCAATCAGTAATGGTGTTTTTTTCTGCCCAAAAAGGGGAAAGATAAGCAGCAAAATGGTGAAAATACTGAAAAAAATTGGCTTCTTATCTCTTATTATAAGCATGGCAACTGGGGATATTGGTTTGCGATTTTGGTAAGATCTGCAAGCTTTTTTTGGGAAAGGTGAATCTTAGGGTAATACTGGTATACCTTCTGGGTTTTGCTATAGCCTGTGTTGGCAGTGGTAATACGCCCAATTTCGAACGTCAAA
>CAZHLC010000956.1:0-1803 GCA_964532545.1 uncultured Leptospiraceae bacterium
TAAAGATGGAACGTAGAATCAAAAGCCGCCGGGTCTGGCAGATGTTTCGCAGCTATCCCTTTTTTATGCATGCGCGCTATAATATGGGGGGCTGCAAAACAAACTACCGTATCAAGGCCATCTATTGTCGCTATAGCAAACTGAACCGGGGCACCAAAGACAATTTCAGCCCTAGAATTCCCCATGAGTTGAGTCACCCGGTTTTTCGCGCCGATTCTCGGCTTATGGGTCAGGCCTCGGCGCTTTATAAAAAGTATTTACGCGCCCGCATTATTAACCGCGAGCACGAAAAACCTTCAGAGATGTTTGTGAATTCGGTTGAGGCATATGTCTACTACTCAGAAGAAAGTTTTCCCCAAACTGTGGGGCAGCTGCGCAGAAAGATGCCTGAGCTATACCGTTTGATTCACAATCTTTATAGCCGTTAGGCGTTATATTAATTATTTCTTGTGGTAGCCGGGGTTGGCCCCTGGCCACAATTTTTCAGGGGAACTATTTTGCCAAAATCAAAACGGCTGGCGTTTCTAATTACCATTCAGCTGCCCATACAGACTATAGTGGGTTATCTCATTGGGTTTAACTGGCTTTCTGTTATTATCGTGTTTGGGCTTATTCCCGTAGTTGATAATATTATTGGTAAAGACTCGGGCAACCCCTCTGACGAAGACATCAAGCTGCTGGGCAAAGACAGGTTTTTTCTGCTGATGCCGGTGCTGTGGGTGCCGCTGCAGTTGTTTATTCTGGGCTATGGGGCCTATGCAGTGTCACGCGAGCTCTGGCCCTGGTATGAACGTATTGGTATGACGGTGTCGGTGGCCATTCTGACGGGCTCGGGTATCATCATAGCCCACGAATTCGGCCATCGCAAAACTAAATGGGAAAGGCTGCTGGCCAAGATTCTGTTGGCTACGGTCTCATACATGCACTTTATCATCGAACATAATCAGGGGCACCATGTGAAGGTGGCCACCAAAGAAGACCCTTCGTCGGCCCGAAAAGGCGAGTCGTTTTATCGTTTTCTGCCCCGCTCAATCTATGGCAGCTATGTCAGTGCCTGGCAGATTGAAAACCGTCGCCTGCGCGGCCTTGGGCTTTATACCTTTCATTGGCGAAACCAGATGATCTGGTTTGCTTTGATTCCCATGGTGCTGGCCGGCGGGCTCTATGCTCTCTGGGGTGAGTTTGCCCTTCTTTTCTTCGCAGTGCAGAGCTTTTTTGCCATCAGCATGTTAGAGCTGATCAACTACATTGAACACTACGGCCTGCAGCGGGCAGAGGTCGCCCCTGGCAGATATGAAAAAGTTACAGTACGACATTCATGGAATGCCAATCAGGCTCTCTCTAATATTTACATGATACACCTTGAGCGTCATTCTGACCACCATGCCTTTCCGGGGTTGCGCTACCAGTGTCTGCGCCACCGAGATGAAAGCCCACAGCTGCCCGGGGGTTACGGGGCGATGTTTCCCCTTGCTCTGGTGCCGCCGCTCTGGTTCAGATTCATTGACCCCCTGGTTGAGAAATACCAGTCTGCCTGATGTCGCTGCGAGAAACCAGGTTTACTGCCGAACATCTATTTTATGCAGTGCTGGTTCCCCTGTATTTTTTAGTTGGTTACTATGGCATACCCTGGTTGCACGGTACACACCCGGGCTATGACATTGGTTTTGAGTTTGAAAAGACCATACCCTACTGGCAGTACATGGCCCTGCCATACGTGCTGGGTTACGTAGTTATGCTGCTGCCGCCTCTGTTCTTTGCCGAGCTTGAGTTTTTTCGCCGTGGTGCATGGGCTCTATTGTT
>CAZHLC010000957.1:0-1802 GCA_964532545.1 uncultured Leptospiraceae bacterium
AACACACGAAAGTGCCAAAAGACCGTTAGTCACGATAAGCCTGCTAAAGCTAACGATCTCAAGAATCAATTCTTCTTTGAAAGATATTGAAACAAAATCAGCTAAATTTGGCTTATTGATTATCATTGATAGTAGAATTCTAAGAAATCAGCCGTAGGCTGATTGTCTAAAAACAGCAGGCGAAATCGGAAAGATCAGCTTGGGCACTGAGACAGAGTCAGATAAAACATACAACATTCGCAATTTCGCACAACGTTCAGGTGATGGTGACGTTGCCCGAAGGGCAATGTGTCGACGTAGCGCCGGTGGGCCGACTAATGAACCTCACGGTTCAGGCCCATCCGGGTGAAGCGGAGGAGACCGAGCGGCCGCACCGGCCGCGTAGCACCATCACCTAGTTGTGTGAAGTTTCAAGCTGGGGACTCGTTTTGTTTCACATCTCACAGGTCGCAAGGGTATGCTTTTCTCCAGAGTTTTCCTTATTGTTTAGTATGAATGTGCCCCGGTGCCGGGTCAGACCTTCCATGCAACTATTGTTTACGCAGAACCAAGCAAGTTTCCGATCTTCATCCTGAGATGGGCAAGAATTGCAATCTTCATCGGATACGCAAAATTTATTTTTGCTAACCTCACAGGTATTACATCCGAACCAACAATCTAGTAGCGGATCATTGCAAAACTCATGTATGTTGCAATCGATATGCGATTGGCATTCACTTTTTGAGTTACAATGCAATAAGAAAAAAGCAAAAACGATTACAATTTGGAGGGGTCTCATTTATTTCTGATGAGCCTCTGCGACCCTGGGGGCCAAAAATCAAGCAAAGTTGCGGTTAGCTTGAAATTTTACACAACGTTCAGGTGATGGTGACGTTGCACCGGAGGTGCAATGTGTCGACGTAGCGCCGGCGAGCCGCCTAATAAAGCTCTGGCTTTAGGCGAGCCGGATTGAGCGGAGGAGACCGAGCGGCCGAACAGGTCGCGTAGCACCATCACCTAGTTGTGTAAAGTACCAGCTACGGATATTTGCTTGTTGCAATGTAGGTATTTCTCTTATTCTCTGCATCAATGAATCTGTACAAGTCGGCCAGATAATCGGTCTTATATTTTCTTAAGGCATGGGTAAAGAGAAATATGATCACTAGAAAGATTACTACAGCGGGCATTGCATTGAGAATTGAAAAGCCTTCTATAGATAGTTCCGAAATCATGGGTATTGCTAGGCTAAAAAAGGTAATTAGGGATACGATTAAAACAGTGTATGGGCCGCTTAGTCTCAGGGTAATGAGTGTTTCTTCAGTTTTAAACTCGATAGTGCCTTTAAGTAAAACAGCTAGATAATTATAGGGGAAATTCAGATAACCGTAGCGTGTCCGAAAATAACAACTGCCTGTATCAGGAAACCAAAACTCAAGTCTCTTTGTGCCGCCACGGTACCCATTGAAAGCATGGGGTTGTAACTTAAGTGGTGGCATAGTTTTACTGATTAACTTAAAGCCTAAGCGAAAAACCCAAGGCCAAAAAAATATCGAACCGAAACCTTCGAGAACAGAAAGAATTACGGAGAAAAACAATATAAGACCGAGCACGATCAGGACTATAGTCATTGGGCATCATTGAATATAATGATGCCACCGAAGCAAACATAAAATGAGCTGGTATTTTACACAACGTTCAAGATATGGTGACGTCGACCGTAGGTCGATGTGTCGACTGAGCCCCCGACGAACCGGCTAATCAACCTCACGGTTGAGGTGAGTCGGGATAGGCGATGGAGACCGAGCGGCCGAGCAGGCCGCGCA
>CAZHLC010000958.1:0-1796 GCA_964532545.1 uncultured Leptospiraceae bacterium
GGAGAAAGTGCTGGCAAAGGCAGAGAAGTGTGACATCAGCTTTCTGGCCTGGTCACAGCTTGCCACGCCTGAAAAACTGGATATTGATCTCTTAATTACCTCAACCCAGACACATGACCCCCTGCTGACCCAGACTCAGCTAGAAGAGCTGCAGCAGGCTGGTTTCTTCACCAGCAATGCCCACTTCATTGACCTGGGCCTGCCCGCCAACATTGAACATAGCAACAGCAATGCCCTGATTAACCTCAATTCACTGCTCGAGCAGAGCGAAAAAAACCGGGCGCTGCGCGAGAAACATCTGGCCCAGGCCATGCCTCTGGTCAAACAGGGTTTAAAAGAGCACAGCATGCAGATGCTCTATCGTGAAAATGCCGGCACTATTAATGAGCGCCTCAAATCAATTGAAGAACAACGCAAAGAAGAGCTGCATGAATTATTTTCGGGGCCCCTCAATTCAATGAGTGAAAAACAACGCCGTATTCTTCTCGATTACTTTCGTAAACAAGAGCGCAAAAGCCTCAAGGCCCAGCGTGAGCTGCTCTTTGACCTGTTAGCACAGCCCGTGCTTGATTAATGACCCTTCGCCTGGTTTCGCGAGATTCTTTTCTGGCCATGGCCCAGACTCTGCAGGTGGCCGACCACCTGAGCAACCATGGTATAAACTGTTCAATCGAAGCGCTCAAAACCAGTGGTGATAAAAAATTAGACGGGCCCCTCTATGCCCATGCCGGTGAAAAAGAAGGCAAGGCTTTTTTCACCAAAGAGCTTGAAGATGCTTTATTAAACGAAACCGCCGATCTTGCAGTACACTCGTTGAAAGATGTTCCCACAGAATTGCCCCCGGGGCTCAGTCTGAGTGCCATCGGTTTTGCCGATGACGGGGCCGATCTGGTTGTCACTAAAAAGCCCATCAACGATTTCGAAAAAGACTTTGCCAACTTTGGCTTCGCCACCTCATCGCTGCGCCGCATGGCCCTGCTCTCTGAAAGCTTTTCAGACTGCCGCCTTCTGCCCATGCGGGGCAATGTGATTACCCGCCTTGAAAAATTCAGGGCAGATGACCAGATTGACGGCCTGGTACTGGCGGCGGCTGGTCTCAAGAGACTGTTTTTCTTTTTCAAATACTGGCAGGCCAACCGGCAGAAATGGCAGGGGCGCCTGCATGCAGACGTATTTGCTCACCTTGATGAAGATTATGCCAGGCTCGAAGCTCTCAGCCAGGCCGACCTCTACTACTATACTTTTGATGAAAGCTTTATTCTGCCGGCCGTAGCCCAGGGCATACTGGGTTTCGAAAGCAAAAAAACCTTTTTTGATCTGCAGAATACCATTCCCATTGATCAGCAGAAAAAAAAACAGACGGCCATGGCCCGCCAGATCATGAATGGCCTTGAAGCCGGCTGCCACCTGCCTCTGGGAATTAATTTTTCTAAAAAAAAGATTCAGGTTTTTTTCAGCCCCGACTATGACCCTGACAAAACCGGCCATGAGGTTTTGTGGCTCGAGCGCCAGGCTGATTTTGAGTTTATGGTTCCCATCATTGATGAGCTGAAGGGTGCTAAACCCGCCATCGTGTACTGCGGCAAAGACCTCTCAGCAATTGAAGAGCTGCCCACCGAACAGCGGCAGCGCTTTATTCATCTGCCACTGATTAATTCAACCCAGCTACCCTTTGATGAATCGCTTTTAGATGCGCCCTATGACACAATCGTGATTACCTCAAAAACAGTGATACATATGCTGCAGAATAAACTGCCAGCAAATGCAGAGTATCTTGCCATCGGGCCACAGACCCG
>CAZHLC010000959.1:0-1793 GCA_964532545.1 uncultured Leptospiraceae bacterium
TAGAAAGTTTGCGGTAAACAAATCTTCCATAGTTTCATAGAGCACATAGGGGTTAATGGCATTAGCGCCGTAGCCAACCAGCAGGGCTATATGGGGCACTTCGCGCGGCTCACCCGATTCTAAGATGATACCGACTCGGGTGCGCAGGCCCTTACGAATAAGGTAATGATGCACGCCAGCCACAGCCAGCAGCGCCGGAATGGGTGCCTTATCAGGGCCTACACCACGATCAGAAAGAATAATCAGGTTAACGCCATCAATTTCAATCTTTCGCTGCAGGTCAGCACAAATCTGATCCAGGCGGTTACGCATTTCATTCTTAGCGTTGGGGTCAAACAGTATGGGTACAGTTTCAGCTTTAAAATGGCCTGCTGAGATTTCTCTTAATTTGGCCAGCTCACCATTGGTTAGAATGGGGTGAGGCAACTCAATACGGTGAGCATGCTGGGGGCTTTCGTCAAGCAGGTTCTGTTCAGGGCCAATGTAGGTTGTGAGCTCCATCACCAGTTCTTCGCGAATAGCATCAACCGGAGGATTCGTGACCTGGGCAAAAAGTTGTTTGAAATAGCGATAAAGAAGCTGGGGCTTTTTTGAGAGCACAGCAAGTGAGCAGTCAATACCCATCGAACTGGTTACCTCTGCACCGGCTACCAGCATGGGTTTGATCAGGTAAGAGATATCTTCTTTCGAGTAGCCAAAAACTTTCTGACGGCGAAACAGGGTTTTCAAGTCGGCATTGGCAATTTCTTCAGCCTTGGGCACATCTTCAAGGCGCACAATCTGCTCATCGACCCACTTCTTATAGGGGCTTTGCGTACTGATTTTCTTTTTGATTTCACTGTCATCAATGATACGGCCTTCTTTGGTATCAATGAGTAGAATACGGCCTGGCTCTAACTTACCCTTGAACGAAATATTCTCAGGGTCGACCTGTAGAATGCCGGCTTCTGATGAAAGAATTACAGTATCGTCTTTTGTTACGTAGTAGCGGGCTGGGCGCAAACCATTACGGTCAAGAGTAGCGCCAATGCTTGCACCGTCGGTGAACATCATGGCGGCTGGGCCATCCCAGGGCTCCATCAGGCAGGCATGATACTCATAAAAAGCCCGGCGGTCTTCATCCATCATCTGGTTTTTCGACCAGGCCTCGGGTATCATCATCATCATGACATGAGGCAACGAACGGCCAGAAAGTACTAAGAGCTCAAAAACAGTATCAAAGGTGGCAGAGTCGCTCTGGCCTTCCATAATGATAGGCAGCATGCGCTTCAGGTCTTTGCCCCATAGGGGTGAGTTCATTACCATTTCACGGGTACGCATCCAGTTCATGTTGCCGCGCATGGTGTTAATCTCACCATTGTGGGCAATATACCTGAAGGGCTGAGCGAGATCCCAGGTTGGTAATGTATTCGTAGAAAAGCGCATGTGTACCATGGCCAGAGCCGATTCAAGATCTGGGTCGCTCAACTCTTTGTAGAAGGGCTGCACCTGATCGGCCATCAGCATACCCTTATAGTTCACAGTGCGGGCCGAAAATGAGGGCACGTAGTATTGTTGTCTTTTCAGTTTTAATTCGACCCGAACACGATGATCAATAATGCGGCGAATTAAAAACAGCTTTCGTTCAAACTCGAGGGGATCAGTAATTTCATCACTGGCTGCCACAAAAGCCTGACGCACTGCGGGCATATTTACCTTGGCGCCTACACCTGGCTGGCTTTCATCAAGGGGAACGTCTCGCCAGCCCAGAAACTCTTGCCCTTCATCAACCACGATTTTTTCGACCAGGTTTT
>CAZHLC010000960.1:0-1792 GCA_964532545.1 uncultured Leptospiraceae bacterium
AGGATGTGCGGCAGAAAGCTCGCAATCATCTCGAGCAAGAACAGACCTGGCAGGTCAGTCATTACTCTGGCGATGTGGTCTATTTATGGAACCAGAGCGGCCAGAAGCGCTCAGTTGCGCGCAACCTGCTTGAGGGCTCAAACTTTCGCGATCTGTTTCCGAGCCTCTGGGGCATATTTGTCTCGGGGGGCAACTTCATACCCGAGGGCGAGCTGGCCGACTTTGTTGAGTCGGGCTTTTATCTTTCTCTGGCGGCTGGCCATAAAAAAGAATTTGAACTCTGGGGGCTGCCTCTGTTTACCTCAATCGAGCTGGCCTTCAGCCAGAACAAAAGCAGCCGCTTCGACCAGGGTATTCGCACTTTTCATCTTCTTCCTCTCTTTAATCTTACCCTGCTGCGCAATGAATATGGTCGCCTCTATGGCGGGGGCGGCCTCGGCGTGGCTGGTCTCAATACCTTTACCAGCAGCAATTCACAGACCGACATCACCGTTGTTACCTCAGTTGGGGTAGGGGGTGAGTTGTTTGTTCTACCCTATCTTGCTCTTAAAGTTGATGCCAGCTACCGGGCCTATTTACAGGCTGGCGAGGCCCGCAATTTTACGGGTTTTTTGATTGCTATGTCAGTTGGTTATTATTTTTCAAACTGATGGAACCCATTCACATCGCAGACATTCCCAAAAGCAGGGGCGAGGTCATTCGCGTCGAAATCACCGAATACTCGGGTAAAAAACTGCTGAATATTCGTATCTGGTACACAGACAAAGAAGGCAAGCTGGCCCCCACCAAAAAGGGTGTTGCCCTTAATATTGAACAATTTGATGACTTAAAGAACGCATTAGCCGAAGCCGAAAATAAAATTAAGGCTTTGGAAAATGGCAACTGATTTAGTAGATAAATTCGGCCAGACCTACCCCGAAAATACCATGGTATTTCGCGAGGGTGATGTGGGCGATGAGATGTTCATCATTCACACCGGGCAGGTGAAAATTCTGAAAAAAGCCAAAAATGCCGAGCAGGTGCTGGCCTCCCTGGGCGATGGCGACTTTTTTGGCGAAATGGCGCTGTTCACCGACCAGAAACGTTCAGCCACGGCCACCGTTATGGCCAAATCAACCATTCTGAAAATAGACCGCAGCTCGTTCGAGTACATGATTCATAACAATACCGAATTTGCTATGAATCTGATTAAGACCCTGTGCGAGCGTCTCAAAAGAACCGATGAGCAAATTGAAGAACTACTGGTACTGAGTAAAGAAACCCGGGTGCTCAAAGCCATGGAAACCTACTGGAAAGAACACGGCGCCAAAGACTCAACCGGCAATAATCTTCTTATACCCTTCGAAGGCTTTCTCGACTACACCCGCAAGAACCTGGGCATCGATGCTAACGATACCAAGGGTACCCTGCTAAAGCTCAAGAATCAAGACCTTGTGCATATTCGTAAAGATGCCAAGGGTACCCTGTGGGTGACTTTTTCACCCAAGGTTTTCTCTTATTTAGAAGTTATTTGACGGGGGGCGCCCCCATGCCCCATGTTGGCGCCTGCGGCGCAGAGCTTTTTATTGGGAGCAGAGCCCCCAGAACGTACCGGGGCTTCGCCCCAGACCCCACCCACTTTTCTTTGACGGCCACATCTATCGCACATCCATGTGCGAGGTGGCCCCAGCGACTTCGTGTCGCATGGCCAAAGAAAAGTGGGGCAAAAGAAAGCGCCCGCAGCTCGCTTACGAAGAATTCGAAGAATTCTTCTCTAGAGGCTGCGGGTTGTACAGCCATCCATGGGTGATGG
>CAZHLC010000961.1:0-1791 GCA_964532545.1 uncultured Leptospiraceae bacterium
CAGGGGTTGGCCATATAGGCGCCACGTTTGTGGGCCCGCCAGGCGGCCGTTACATTTGAACCCTTGGCATTAGTTGATAGGTAGTAGACGTTGCCATAGCCACCGGTTGCCAGAATAACTGCATGAGCAGAATATCTTTTGATTTCACCTGTGACCATATCACGGGCAATGATACCTTTAGCTTCACCATTGATCATTACCAGGTCTAACATTTCATGGCGAGAGTACATCTGTACCTTGCCCTTTGAAATCTGACGGTTGAGAGCTGAGTAGGCACCCAGTAGCAACTGCTGGCCTGTCTGGCCCTTGGCATAAAAAGTACGCGAAACCTGAGCACCACCGAATGAGCGGTTATCAAGCAGGCCGCCATATTCACGGGCAAAAGGTACGCCCTGGGCCACACATTGATCGATAATATTAACTGAAGCTTCAGCCAGACGGTAGACGTTGGCTTCACGCGCGCGGTAGTCACCACCCTTGACTGTATCGTAGAAGAGGCGGTAGACACTGTCACCATCATTCTGGTAATTCTTAGCAGCGTTGATACCGCCCTGGGCTGCGATACTGTGAGCCCGACGTGGCGAATCTTGAAAGCAGAATGATTTCACGTTATAGCCGAGTTCTGCCAGGCTTGCAGCGGCTGAGGCGCCGGCCAGGCCGGTGCCCACAATAATAACTTCGTATTTTCGTTTGTTGGCGGGGTTTACCAGCTTCAAGTTGAACTTGTGATTCGTCCACTTATCTTGTATGGGGCCCGCAGGAATTTTTGAATCTAGCATTTGTTATACCTTCTCAGATTATTTAATGAAGCCAATGTACACTGGAATTATAGCAAAGCCCAGTGGGATAAGTATAGCCAAAATTACACCTAATGTCTTTATCAATGGAGTATATTTTTTATGAGTCAAACCCAGGGTTTGAAAGCCACTTTGAAAACCGTGGTGCAGGTGCAGCGCCAGAATGATCATGGCAAACACATAGAAGCTGACATAAAGAGGGTCGGCAAAGGTGGTGATCACAATCTGGTAGAGGCTGAAATCGGGTTCAACCGGCATACGGGTAATGCGTTCATAAAAGAAGCTTTTCAGATGAATTATGAGAAATACCAGTACGATGCTGCCAGTATAAATCATATTGCGGGCTAGAAAGCTGCTGTTTTCTGAGGCAGAGTTTTTCACGTATCGATCAGGGCGGGCCTTGCGGTTCTGCCGACTGACCATGATGGCCTGCACGATGTGAATAATAAAACCGGCAAACATTACGATTTCAAGTATTTTGATGATGGGGTTTGTCGCCATAAAGTGGGCATAAGTGTCGAAGGCATGTTCTTGCCCGGCAACTTCAGGTAAAAACAGGGTAAAATTACCTGCCAGATGAGCGATTAAAAAAGTTACCAGAAACAAACCGGTGATGCTGACCACCAACTTACGGCCTATTGATGTGGTAAGGGTATTAACTAGCCATTTCATAAGAATCTCACTGTATACGGTAGATTCTGCATTCTGCAGAAATTGCAGAAACGTTCTTTGAACACGGTCGTCAAGCACATCTTTTTTATGCTTTACATATGAATAAAACGCAAAGTCTGTGAATTGCAATGAGCCGCCGGGTCTTTAAAGCCGTTTTACTTACTGGTGTTGTCTATGTTTCATGGCAATGTTGCTCGATTGTGATTCCGCCGGTGACCTTGACCGGGCAGAAAACAGCCATTGAAAAGCAGATCATTGGTGAGCAGACCGAGATTGAAAAAGATGTATGGATGGTTTCATCAGCTAAAACCACCTCTAAGGC